>JAZSAO010000321.1:0-6505 GCA_045601945.1 Faecousia sp.
CAGGATGCCTATAACCGGGAACTGTATGAATCCGAAAAGGCAGAGGCAGAGGCAAAGTCTCAGCAGGATAAGGCATATGAGTTGGCACTGACCATGCTCAAGAGCGGTATGATGCCTTCTGAGGGTGTACTGTCTGCCTCCGGCCTCAGTGCGGAAGATGCCAAGAAAATCTACGACTACAGCACGCAGTCTATGATGGGTTCTTCCGGCGGCGGTTCTTCCGGTGGTTCTTCCGGCGGTGGTGGTTACTACACCCCTGCTACGAAACTGAAAACCCTGCCCAAGACCGATATGGAGGAACTGCGGGACCTCTATAACGAGGGCAGCAAGAAGAACGATCTGAATGCCTTCTACCAGCAGAAAAGCCTCCTTGCGGCATTGGGCTACGATGTATCTGCTTTCGACAGTTGGGCAGGACAGGAGTATGACGGCTATACTGCCGATAAGCCCCAAGGTGTGACCTACAGCAAATACGGAGTAGAGGATATTTCGGATGTGATGCGGAAAATCAGCACCTCCTCTAAAGAGGATGTCATTGCTATGATGAATGACATTGCGGTAGATTTTACTGAGGAACAGTGGGCTATGATTGAGCCTCTGCTCATTAAGAGGGGGATTTTCGGATGAACCCTTGGGAGGAATTTAAAAACCGCATGAAGGAGCAGAATAAGGGTGGGGGCTCCTCTGATGAGGGTGCCGGTTCTTCCGGCAAAAGCGGAACTGGGACCATAACACCTTGGCAGGACTATCAGCAGCGGATGGAGGGAAGGAAGAAGGAAGCGGATTTCTTCTCAGCTATGGAAAGAGAACGGGAACCTGTGAAGTTGCCTAAGCTATCCTATCCGAAACCTCTGAGTATTCCTTCCGGGGAAGGCTATTTCTCCTATCCCGGGGAGCAGATCCAAAAGGACAGAGCCCAGCTTTCGGACCTTTATCAGGCAGATAATGATCGATTCTTATCGGGCGTAAAAGGGACGGTGGCACCCTATTATATCGGGGCTATGGAAGAGCATCGTGCTTCTCAGAATCCCTATCAGAGTAAAGGCTATCCCGGCTTGACCGCAAAGCCGGAACCTGTGGCGGATTTAGAGGCCCATATCGAGCCCACAGAGGACTATTATGCCGCGGCTATCGAGTATGCCAAGAATGTCCATCCCTACGCAGAGAGAGCAGGGAAAACCGCACAGGCGGCAGAAAAGTATGAATCCTCTGTTGAAGATCTGAATCAAGAATGGCAGTCCAGGATCCGCACTCCGGAAGAGATCCGTGCAGAGATCGATGCCTTGGGGGATGATACTCAGATCGTAGGTCCAACTCGCCGTATGCAACTGGAGGATGAACTGGGTGCAGTTTTGTCCTATCACTACGAGGACAGTTATAAAAAGGGAGCGTTTGACCTTTTAGGCCTGTCAAAGTCCGTAGGCTCCGGTGCTAAGCGTATAGCCGAACTGGAACAAGTGATACGAGAAGATCGCTATACTCTTGACAACTGGGCCGGTGATAATTGGGACTGGCTGACAGATGAAGGCCGTGCTGAGGCAAAAATCATCAGTGACCGTATCGCTGCAAACGAGAAGGAACTGAAGCTTTTGCAAGATGCTTACAGCTCGAAAAGTGAAGCATACAGCTACTATTTGGGAAGAATATTCCAAGATATGCAAAACGACTCTGCATTAGAGACCACGATTACCGCCGGCAAGCAGAAGCACGAAGCTGCACTGAAAAGCTTTGACGAGTATATGAAAGATCCCGAGAATCAGGAAAAACTTGGAACCTATCATCAACAGGCTCCTACTGTTGATGAAGGCAGACAAGAATATCCTCTTGCGGTCTCTGTTGAGGATTTGTCGGAAGAAGACCGGAAAAAATTCTGGTATTTGATCGGCAAGGGCTATGATGAAATTGCACTTGATTATGCAAATCGGGTTGTTTACTCTGACCGTATGGAACGGCTGGAATCTATAGAAAACTGGGCAGGAAAGAACTTCGGAACAGGTGCTGTAGCGACCGCCGGATCCTTGCTAACATTGCCTGTTGCGTGGATGGATCCTATGATTGCAGCCACTAAAACGGCAAATACAGGGTTACAATATTCCAATGTGGGACCGGGATCCTTCCGGGACAGCCTGAAATCCGGTGTTGCAGAATCTCTCAATGAGTTTTCCGGAACTATACCGGAAAATATCCCTGTTATCGGTGGAAAGGGATTGGGGGATCTGTACCAATTGGGTATGTCTATGGCGGAAAGCTATTTGAGCGGTGTCATTGCGGGACCTGTGGGAGCCAGTGCCATGTTGGGCGGCAGTGCCTTTGCATCCGGCTATAATCAAGCCATGAGCAAAGGGGTAGACCATAATACCGCACTCAAGTACGGTGCTGCACAGGGCCTGGCAGAGGTTGTCTTTGAGTATGTATCTTTGGATAAGCTGTTCAGCGAATCGGGGGGAAGCTTTCTCAAGAATGTTCTATCCCAAGGCGGTGTAGAGGCCTCGGAAGAAGCCTGTACCTCTGTTGCCAACTTCTTTACAGACCGTTGGATCATGGGAGGAAAGTCCGAGTATGAGCTGTCTGTGAAAGCATATATGGACAATGGTCTGACAGAGGAGGAAGCCCGTAAGAAAGCTACCTGGGATTTTGTGGAGAATACTGCGGCAGATGCCTTAGGGGGATTTATTTCCGGTGGCGGTATGTCTGCTGCCAATTCCGCTGTTACGAAAATCGTTACTGCAAAGGATAACCGGATTAACCGGGCACATGAATTGCTGGGCAAGGTGGACGAGAAGACCGATGCCTATACGATCTGCCGGGCATTACATACGGTGGGTGCTACCATGACGGAAGATAATCGTCTGACTACCATGGCAGAACTGATTGACAAGGGAATGAGCCGAGAGGATGCACAGCAGATTTCTACTGCAATGGAGAAAGCCGTGAACGGTAAGCGGCTCACCTCCGGGGAAAAGAGCCTGTTGCAGAAGGATTCCATCTTAGGTGAAATGCTCCGCTCTAATCTGCAGCGGGAGAGTACTGTAGAAGAGAATCCTGTTGCTAACTCGGTACCCACTGCGGAGAAATCTGCCGAATCTGCACAGCATTCCCTCCCGGATACGGCTCCAAAGGCTACCACAGCCAAAATAACGGGGGCAGACGAAACGAACAGCCTCAAGCTGTCCGAGGATGCCGGGGCAGGGATTGAAAGCCTTGCGCAAGGCAAGGAAACGGTGAGAGAAATTCTCTCTGATTTGGAGATCCCTGCCAGGGCGGTGGAATCCTTTGTTAGGGACTACGAGGAAAGCGGTGAGCAGTCCGGTGAGATATATGCCAGAGGGATGGCAGAGGCCTTCTTGTGTGGGTTTGAGAATGCTCCCAAAGAGGAAATGACGGAATCCATAGGCTTAACACCTTTCTTGACAGAGAGACAGCGGAACTATGCTTATGAGCTGGGCAGAGCTATGGGAAATGACTACGGAGACGGGACTTCTGCGGCCGCGGCCTTAGGCACGGAGGGACAAAAGGGCAATCTCAAACTGAAAGGGACAAGCCGTGTGCAATTCCGGGGAAAGATCTCCTCTCAGAAGCTAACACAGATCCAGGAAACCTCCATTGAGGTTCTCGACAAGCTGGCAGAGTCACTGGGAATCAAGATCTATCTCTATGAATCTCAGTTGGATGCAGATGGTAAACCCGTAGGTGACAATGGTTGGTATGATCAAAAGACCGGTCATATCCATATCGACTTGAACTCCGGCGAATTTGGGCAGGGCACCATGCTCTTTACGGCTGCCCATGAGCTTACACACTATATCCGGCAGTGGTCTGAGAATAAGTTCAAGATTCTTGCAGATTTCCTTGTGGAAACTTACGGCGAGAAGGGGGTCTCTGTTAAGGAGCTGGTCCGTAGGCAACAGGAAAAGGCCCGGCTTAGCGGAAGAATCTTGGACTATTCTGCTGCCTATGAAGAGATGGTTGCAGATTCTATGGAATCTATGCTGTCTGATGGTGCCGTGGTGGCACGAATAGCCGAGCTCCGAGCAAAGGACAAGGGTCTTGCGGAAAAGATCCGATTTTGGCTGAATTGGTTTGCTGTCCGCCTCCGCAAAATGTACGGCAAAATGAAGCCTGATACAGTAGAGGGACGTCTGGTACAGGAAATGGCAGAGGAAGCCGAACATCTCAAGGAGCTCTTTGCAGAAGCTCTTGCAGATGCGGCAGATCACTATGATGCCGCCGGGGCAGAAAAAAACACCACCGTTGAGGGTGGTGTGATGCATAGCAGTCGGAAAAACGAAAACGATAATTCGCAAGACAAGGTAAGAACTCATTCGTATGACGAACTAACTGCAAAGGAAGACTTGAAGGGAAATGTTATTGAAGCAAAGGTCAAAATCATTACTTCATCTCTTTCTAATGGCACACAGGTCAAAAAGATAGATGCAGATTGGATTGTACAAAAAGTTCTGAAACACTGTGAAAGCGTGCAGACGAAGGCGCCTATTCCTACTTATTACGTGGAAGTATCTGATATCGGAAAGAATGTTGAGGTCACAAAAACCGGAATTAAGCATGGCTTCATAAAGGCAGATGAGAAAAATAATAAACAGATCCCCGTGCGATCTATGCTGAATGCGAGAGCTGCTCTCGATCTGCCAAATATTCTCCGAAATTCCATTGAGGTCAACCGAGCCAATAGAGGTGACAATGCCGAGGTAGAATTTACGCACATTCTTTTAGGTGTTACTGCTATGAAAGAGGATGACGGAAGCATTGGTTATTATGCTGTTAGATCTGTTGTTGAGGCAAGAAAGAACCAAGGTGCAATTCTTACACAAGCAAATGTCATTGGGAAACTCCATGCGATGAATGCAAAAAAAATAGGGAAGCCACATGCTCAGGTCGATGCTCATGGCAACGCCCTAACACAAAGCTCCCTATTTACCTACAGTGTAGCAGATTTATTGGAAGATGTCAAGTACCAATTTGATGATACCTTCTCCAAAAATGTTTATGAAAAACTCGGAATTACGAGAAAGGATAACGATTTTTCAAAGTATTTACTACATTCTGCACGTGGCAACCTTACCACCCGATCCATCCTGACGGATTTAGACCCCTCTACTGTGGACAATGAGCTGGAACGGAAGCATTTGGTAGAATACCAGGAAAATTCCCGGGGACACAGTTTACAGCAAAAGCTACATAAAAAGGCTATGGAGAGATTGGAAGAGCTGTCCAAGGAAGCAAAACCGGATAAGCGGCAGATGGCTCAGGCAAAGGCAGAGGCTACAAAAGCGAAGAATCGTATGGCCATTTATGCGGAAAAACTGCAAGAGGCAGAATACGGGACCCATCTGCGGAGGCTCATTAACAGAGAGGTTAAGAAAGTCCTTTCCACCGCTGTTTCTACCTACGGTGCAATTCCTGCCGGCGAAAATGCTGCTACAGATCGTGTTGTGGAAATGCCTAAGAGCGTGGACGGCAAGAAAAATGTTTCCCGTGTGGCTCGTTCTGCGGCTGAAGCGGTTATGACGCCCAAGGATTTTGTTCCCATGATTGAGGAAGCTGTGGTAAATGGTTTCCTGTCCTACGATCCTGATACCAATAAGGCCCAGGTTGACCGGGCTCACGAGTGGTTGGAGCATAACGGATGGAAGGATAGCCTGTTTGAGTGGATCACGAATGCTGCAAACAAGAAAAGGCTGACCAAGGATGATGTAGCCAAGGGAATTATTCTCTATAACAACCTGGCAAATCAAGCCAATGCTGCCAAAACAGAGGAAGAACGGATCGAGCGTGGCAAGGATGCGATTCGCGTCCTCAGTGAACTGCAGAACATGGTAACAGAGCACGCCCAGGCACTGCAGGCTATGCGGATCATGAAGAAGCAAGCCCCCGAAATGCAATACTTCGCCCTCCAAAAGAGCGTGAAGAAGATCGAGGAAGAAATGACGGAAAAGCTGAAAAAGAAACTCCCGAATGGAATTCAGCTTAACGAAACCCTTGTTGCAGAGTGGATGGATGCGATTCGTAGCGGGGATGAGAACCGAATCGAGGCAGCCGAAAAGACGCTATACCGTGATATTGCAGCCCAAGTTCCTGTTACCTTCCGGGAGAAGTGGAATTCATGGAGATACTTGTCGATGCTTCTGAATCCGAGAACCCACATTCGTAACATCCTTGGTAATGCGGGATTTGTCCCTGTGCGGATGCTGAAGGACAGTCTTGCAACAGGGATGGAGGCGTTTGGCAGTCGTGTATCTGGGGGACGAATGCACAGGACAAAGGCGGCACTGAACCTTGTCGGCAAGGCGGACCGTGCTCTGCTGTCGGCTGCCTTGGGAGATTACAAGAATGTGGAAGAACTGGTGCAGTCCGGCGGTAAGTACAACGATAATGCCAACGATAAGATAATGAAGGAACGGCGAATGTTCAAGGCGGGGTGGCTGGAAGGTCTCCGGAAGCTTAACGAGGCCGGTCTGGGCAACGAGGATATGTGGTTCTCTAAACC
>JAZSAO010000322.1:0-5949 GCA_045601945.1 Faecousia sp.
CAGAAGATGAAGCCGATGGTACCGGTGATAATGGACCAGATACCTGCGTGCTTGGTAGCTTTCTTGACAACCATGCCCAAGCCATAAGCGGCGAAGGGACCTGCACAACGGATACCGAAGGCGAAGGTGTTCATGGTAACGATGTCTACACCGAACATACAGATCAGCATAGCGATCACAGCAAATATTACATTCAGAATTCGGGTGACAAGGATGATCTTCTTTTCGCTCATGCCCTTTCCGTAGCCGTTGCCGAATACCAAGTCATTCATGACCATGGTAGACATACACAGCAGGTTGGAGTCAGCGGAGGACATGGTTGCGCAAATGATAGCAGCGGAAATCAGACCAACAATAAACTGGGGGGTATAGGCAGATGTAACTGCCATCATGGCATTGGAGCCGTTGGAGGTCAAAGCAGGGAGGCTATCCTTTACAGCCAGTGCGGCAAGACCGAGGAACGTGGGGAACAGGGACATAGCGGCCATGAGAACACCGGATAGGAGAGAAGCACGCTGTGCAGTTTTTTCGTCCTTAGCGGTTGCGAAACGGGAAACCATTTCAGGACCGGACAGGAAGGTGCAGAAGTAGTTGAAAATGTAACCGATAATGGTGATCCAGCCGATCTTGGTAAAACTCATTTGTACGGGAGGCAGTGCTTCGGAAATGGCCTGCATGCCACCCACACCCTTAATAACGAAAGGTGTAGCAATTGCCAAACCGGCCAGAATGATAATGAACTGTACCAAGTCCGATATCTGGTCGGCGATCATACCGCCGAAGGTGGTGTACAAGATCACGACGATACCTGCGATCAGCAGAGCAACGTTCTGGGGCATGCCGGTCAGGGTGGAGATCACCACGCCGGAAGCGGCGATCTGAGAAGAGGACAGGCAGAACAGAGAAAGAATGTTCAGACCTGCGGTGAAGTTGCAGGAAAGCTTGCCGAAACGACGGCCTACGACTTCGGGAATGGTAACGGCCATGGTTTTGCGGATCTTGGGGGCGAAATAGGCTAAGGGGATCATTGCGATTGCAGCTGCCAGAACATACCAGCAGGCACTCATGCCCCATTCGCCGAAGGCTTTCTGAGCAAGGCCGGTAGTGGAGCCGCCGCCGACGTTATTGGCGGACAGGGAGAATGCGACCATGAACAGACCCATTCTGCGGCCTGCGATCATGTAGTCCTTGCTGTCGTTGATCTGCTTTTTGCCGACGATCATGCCGATGATCATCATAGCAACCATGTATACAACAACAATAATCAGGGGTAATGTTTGCATAGTGTTTCCTCCAATCAATTTTTGTGTGGGGCTGTCCGAACGCAACGCAAGGAAAGCCCTTTGACCCTTAGGGGATCATGGATCCCTTATCCATATTATAACAGGACTTTTGTCGGTTGTAAAGAAAAAAGTTTGTTCATGCTGTTGGTTAAATGTACAATATCTCAATGAGCATTTATTGATAATGCACAATATTCTATATATACGAGAAAAACGGAGGCCTCCGAGCAGAAGACCTCCGTTGTATTTTGGCTTTGACGGCAGATTAAACTGCCTCAGTTTGTGGGAAGGAAATAGGCCTTGGCCGCATCGGAATAGGCAAAGAGAGCGGCGCAAACCTTTTTCAGTGCATCTTCTTTTCCGTTTCCATAGCTGTCGGCGGCATATTCCAGCGTGGGGGATACCTGTGTTTCCCCGTGATATACTGCGATTGTTAAATCTGCCCGTAGTTCTGCCGCCAGTAATCCGTCAAAGGTAAATGCATAATGAGAAGTGTCGTCTCTATAAAGAACGGGATTTTCTACTACTACGGTTTTCTCCTGCCCGGCATGATCCACATAGGTTAGATGTATTGCCAACTCTTCCGGCACACCTGAGAAATTTTCAGTATTTACAATGAAGCGAATACAAACTTTTGACGCCAGATCCAGAGCCTTTCCGACCCAAGTGACGGAGGGATTCTCCAGATCCTGCCGTACCAGATTGCGATTGCCGAAAACGACAGTGTCCGGATCTGTAAGATACGCCCGGTGGGTTTGCGTCATATCCTTGTCTGCAAGGGCATCTGTGCGATACTGTTTATATGTTTGGACAGCGGCACCATAGCGCAACAACTCGGCACATAGTGTTTTGAGAACTGGGGGTGCAGTTTCTTTTTCCAACTGATTATATGCATAGGTTGCAATGCTGTAGACATCTTCGGTGGAGCAATAGGATTGGTTTTCTTTTTGCATAAACAGCTTGGCTTCTACCGCATCTCCCATCTGGGTAGCGACCAGACCGTTCAGCGTGAAATAATAGTAATGATCCCGAAGGATCGGTTGGATCGTCACAGTCCGGTAGCCTGCCGGTTCCTGACCATTATATTGGGGGATCTTGCATTCCAGATAGAAGCTTTCATAGTTTTGCAGGGCGGTAGCCTTCACGGCATAATGGATGGAAATATCACTTTTCAGATCCAGGGAATGATAAATTTGCACAGAGTTATCTATGATCGGGAGAGAGAAATTGCCACAGAAGGTACATTTTCCTTCGGTATCGTAGCTGTGGGTCTGGGGGGGAGTGGTTTTGCTACAGCAGATACAGCTTCCACGGTGGGTGCCGTCTTCCAAATCCGTATAGTCATAGCTATGTCCCAGACGAGGAATAACCTGCTGGGCTACCAATGTAAGTCCGCAAACATCGCATATTTCCCCATTGGTTAATCCGGAGTCCAAACAGGTGGCAGCCTTACCGGGAACAGGTATAGGGATGTGGTCTGCACGGGGAAGAAACTGTCCCCTTTGGATTACGGTATTGCATAGCGTACAGATTTCATCACCGGAATAGCCGGGAGCGGCACAAGTAGCTTCCTTTGCGTTCTGCAGTTCGATGCTGTGAGAAAGAACGGGGATCGGTTCAGCATATTCCTTTTCACAACCCTCACAGGAATGGAGAAGGGTTCCTTCTTCGGTGCAGGTAGGATCCTTGGTAACTCGGGATCGGTAGCTATGAGCCTCACTGTGGAAGGATGGGTAGAAATGACTGTCGGCTGTGATATGATCCAAATCCGCAAGAGAACCGTCTTTGTTACACCAGCCTGTAAAGAGATAATGGACGTCATCGGTGTATGCCTTGTGGGGTGTTTCACCGTCATATACTGCGGATTGCCCCTTTTTGACAGAGATGGTCCGGAGAATCGTGCCGTCTTCTTGATAGAAGGATACAGAAAAACCCTCTGCAAAAAGTTCTAAAGAGCCGGTGTAGCGATAAATTGATGTGGCGCTTAAGGTTCTCTTCTGCACAAAGGTAGACAAAGCCTCAGAGGGGGAGGCGGTGTCGTTGACATCCGGCTCCATGAGCATAGCCAGGACATTGCCACCCGCTTGATTCATGGGGAAAACATAAGATCCGGCTTCGAAGGTGACAGTTTTTGCATCTCTCAGGGAGGCGCTGCTTCCGGTGCCGCTGTATTGCTGTACGGGGATAGAAAGGCTTTCTTGCAGTTGAATATAATGAATATTGTGTTTATCCAGTGTTGCCAGAACGGTATTGAGATTGCTTGTTCCGGCTTGGAGAACATATGCTGTGGGACGGGTACGGGTACGACCGGCAACATCGTAGATGGTGGGGGTAGCCTTAGCGTTGGGATTGGTTACTTTGTTAGACTGGGTGCTGATGGTGGGACGGGGGTATGATTTTCCGTAGGAACGGGATTTGTGTTGCAGAACCAGCAGATCGTCTGTATCATAGGTTTCGCCGATATTTGCAATTCTTGCCCGCTCCTTTTCTACTGCGGAACGGATCTCTTGTGCATGGGCGGCAGTATATTGGATGAAGCTTTCCGACGCGAAATACTGGGAGATCACCCGACGTTCAAAATTCATCCAGCCTATACCGATGCCCCGTGTTTCCACACAGAAGCCAAAGGTGCCTCGCAGACCGTAGTACCAAGGGCCGATGGAATTACTACCTGCGCCAAAGGTCATAACACCCTGATAGAAATAGGGACGGATCCCCTGTGCTTCTGCTGCGGAGAAAACGGTTTCCATCATTTCGATGGAGGTATCTAAAAGGGCAGAGTCGTTATTCAGGCTTCCGGCTGACCACAACTGCAGGTCATCGAATACACCGGTTCCTGAGGTTTTATCGGGTGTCCATTCATGGGCGTCAATGGCTACATCGGGGAGGAAAGCATTATAGGCACGCAGAACCATGGTTACCTCGGAACTTTTGACAACGAGATAGTCTCGGTTCATGTTAATGCCGTTTGCGGTATTATTCCGTTGGAACTTATAAGAACCGTCGGGATTGATCCGGGGAATGATCATAATATTCAGGGTGTCCAGAATATCTCCACCTTCATAATCCTTTAGATCCCCTCTGGCTAAGGCACCTGCAAGGGCAAGAGAGCCTTCACCGGCAGCGGGCTCGTTTCCGTGGATCTGGGCTTGGTGGAGGACGGTGGTTTTTCCGTTGGAACGAACGGCGGCACCGGCTTCTTCCAAGGTCATGCCACTGAGGTCAGTCTTAGTAAAAACCACAAGAGGCATTTCCAGTTTGTAGGTTGGGGAATTTCCTAAAGTGAAATAATACATATTGCTACATTTAGGAAGCAGGGACTTCAGAAAATTTACCATTTCTGCGTTAGTGGTGAAATCATTCCGCCTTTCGGTGAAAGCAGGGGTATTAAATATCTCTTCGTACCCCGGCCAGCCGTTCACGTCGGAAAGGAAAACACTCCCATTAATGGGGGCTTTCGTTTCCGGATCCTGAGAGGACAGACTTTCCGTTTCATCTTCCTCAGGCAAGATCCTTGTTGAAGCAAATGCTGTAAAGGAGCAGAGAGAAAGTAGCATGATAAGCGCAAGGAAAAATAAGAACGACCTTTTCATAGTGATATCCTCCATTGTATCAAATGGGAGTCTCTTCCTTTATTATACAATACAGAGTGGCTGTTTTGCAATAGAATCAATATAAATAATGATTTTATACTGAGTTCCTTTAAAAAGTAGACATTTTTAATGGCTACTTTTTATAGCCCGCAAAGGCGTAGGAGCTTGTACAAGACGCCTTATGTGCCCTACAGGGCACATAAGGTCCAATGAAAAGTGTCTACTTTTAATTGGATAGTAGTATTAAACGGGATTTAGGGACCGAAGCGGAACTTTGAACGTACGAGGTCAGTGGCAGCGTTGAGGAGGGAGTCAGGAATGCCGCTTAAGTAATGCCGTTCCTGGGAAATGGATTTAGCGTGCGGGACACAGTAGGCGCCGGCATCGGTTCCCAAACCGACAAGACCGCCGTTTTGTGCAACAAAGGAAACATTTTCCTGTTGCTTGCGGAGCAGGGGGCACAGTACATCATCGGGATAGCGGCCACAGCCTATAAGATTTCCAATGGTGGAAAGGGTGGGGACCCAGAGAGTGTGGGTTTGCGCAATGCGAAGAAGGGTTTCCCGGCTGAAAAATGCACCGTGCTCAATAGATTCACCCTTTGCATCCATGGCGGCATTTGCAGCCCGATCTCCGTTGGTGTGGAGCATCACCGCAAAGCCCTCCCTGTGGGCAAACTCTACAAGCCGGCAGATTTCATCCGGGGATAACCCATCCTCTGTTAGGGTATTCGCCTTGGAAAAATCAATCAGACCCGAGATCATCAGTTTGACGAAATCCACCTTTTTCTCATGGAGGACATCCAGTAAGTGGCGGTAGTCGTCAAGAGAGTCGAAGCACCGTCCGATAAAGCTACCGTAATGCCCCTTTTTGTAGATAGGGAAGCCGGGGGTACGGTAGTCGATGCCATATTCCTTAGCCAGCTCCCGTGCCCGCAGGCTTACATCCCAAGCATCGCCGCCATCCCGCAGGAAGGTAATGCCTTGCGCATGGTACTGCTCCAGCCGTGAGCGAATCAGCTCTTCGCAAGGGTGCCCCCGATGGGTGCCAATGGCCTTGCGGAAATCCACCCC
>JAZSAO010000323.1:0-2168 GCA_045601945.1 Faecousia sp.
TGTCAACACAAGAAAGTACCGCCCCGCAGGGAGCAAAGTATGAGCGAGTGCAAGACCGCTTCCTTTTTCCTATTCTCGATCGTGGATACCATGCCGTAACCCCACTTCTCTGCCTACTACGAAATTTTCACAAAATTGGGAATCCCTACTGCCCTCTCCGCCGCAGTTGCGGCACCTCTCCCATTGGAGAGGCAAGGGCCTATACCAACTTGATGAACAGGTTGACAAACGAAAATTTGCAATGTATAATCGGGAATATAGTATACGAAGGAGGATAGGGTATGACATTGACCGACGTACAGGAACTCTTGGCGCAAGAGGGTCTTTCTTATGTAAAAACCTCGGTTTCCCATGGGGCGCAGACTTGGTTGGCTCTGCGGATCCCCAATCCCCATCACGGAAAGCATATTCATTTACTCTTTGAGGGTGATTCTCCGGATCCCCGATTTTACGACATGGAATTCGGGGACTATGACTATGAATTCTTCGATTTTAAAGATGTCTATCTGAAAGAAAGTTTGTTGCAGGCCATCCGCGAAGTCTTGGAGGAGCATACCTACATTATTATTGGCAAAGTTCAACGGAAGGATGTCCGTTTCCGTTGGGATGGAGCCTATTCCGATGTTCCCGAAGAAGAACTGAATACCATGGACGAATTTCACAGAGCCATGGAACGGATCCGCAAACCCAAGAGCCTTTGGGCAAAGCTGACCGGAAAAACCAATATCTACCGGATCTATACATGGAAAACCTATGAGGAGATCCGAAAATAGTTCAAAAGAACCCCTTCCCGAGGAAATAGCCTTGGGAAGGGGTTTTGCATATTGGAATCAGCGCAGCTGGGTGCCTTCGGGGACAGAATCGTCTACGAAGATGACCTTACAGCCGCAAGCATTGTTGGTGGCGGCTAAGAGCATACCCTCACTGGTAACACCGGTGAGACGGGCAGGCTCTAAGTTGGCAATGACAATGATCTTCTTGCCTTCTAACTGTTCGGGCTTGTAGTAGTCCTTCAGACTGGAGACAATGACTCTCTTGTCCTTGCCGTCAAAGAGGGTCAGCTTGTAGTTGTTGCGAGCCTTGCGGATCTCCTGACACTTGACGATCTTGCAAACACGGAGGTCCATGGTGTTGAATACGTCCAGAGTGATGTTGGGCTTGAAGTCCTCTACGGGATCGGGCTCGCCGTAGACGATTTCTTCTACTTCCTCTTCTTCGGGTGCGTTGGCGCGGACATCCAGTTCCTTTTCTTCCTCGGTCTGCTCGAAGGTGAAGTCCAGCAGATGGAGGTAGTCTTCCTTATTCAGGGCATCCAAGAACAGGTACAGACGGGGACCCTGCTCACGGTTCAGGAGGAGACGGTAGACGTTCTTAAAGAAGGGCATCTGAACCTTCTTCTTTTCCTTATCGTTCATCTCTACGCCACGAACCTCTACGGGGATGGCATAGATCATGGTGTTCAGTTCGTCAAGGGTGTAGTCCTTCTCGCTGAGTCTCTTGTGGAGAAGCTGAATTTCTGCCTTCTGCTCTTCCGTAAGGGTGTTGTAGTCTTCCCAATTTCTCCACGTGCGCAGACGGTAGACCTGATCGGGAGCGCAGGCTTCCAGCCAGTACTTTGCCCGATCCAGACGATCCTTAAACTGGTCGTAGGTATAGGGTGTGTCGTTCTTCTTCAGAACGGTTTCTAAGAGGTCAATATCGAAATTAACCACGGAGCCCATCTGCACCAGCAGGCTCATGGGAACAGGCTGTACCTGACGGCCTTCGATCAGGCAGGATTCCATAATGCCCTTTACAAGGTCGTCGGCAGTGCCGTCGAGATACTTGGTGAGCATACGGTCAAACTCGCCGTACTGACGGAGGATACCATCGTCGAAGCAGAAGTCAAAGGCCTTGAGGGGTTCGGTCTTGGCATAGAGCCACAGAATGACCTCAGGCTGATAGATCTGCAGGAGTGCACCGGGGGTCAGGTTCAGACCGGAGGAGCCGGACATCTTGCCGGTGGTACCGCGAATGCCGATAAACTCGTAGCCTTGGAACAGAGGGGGATCATAGCCGAAGATCTCCTTGGCAACATCCTTAGAGGTATCGAAACTGCCGTGAGGGGTAGCGTGATCCTTTCCACCGGGCTCAAAGTCCACACCCTCATACAGCCAGCGCATAGGCCA
>JAZSAO010000324.1:0-3244 GCA_045601945.1 Faecousia sp.
TCTATCGAGGTCGAAGATTTCCAAAATGCGATGGCAAGTACGCGCAACGCCTATATCAATACCTCCAACTATGTTGACCCTTCGACCAAGAACAATTTAGACTTGGTCAAATGGTCTGAGTTTGCAGCCGACAAGGGTTGGGGTTATGTGTGGGGAACCTACGGTACAGTTTTGAGTCCCGATTTTCTGGAAAGTAAAATCATCCAGTACCCCGATGAGGTTGGTGGAAAGGAGGATTTTATTCGTGAAAATTGGCTCGGCAAGAGAACCGCAGACTGTGTCGGACTGATTAAGGGATACTCCTGGTATGATACGGCCAGTCAAATGA
This sequence comes from Faecousia sp., assembly GCA_045601945.1. Lineage (GTDB taxonomy): Bacteria > Bacillota > Clostridia > Oscillospirales > Oscillospiraceae > JAZOXB01. The sequence continues at coordinate 329 of JAZSAO010000324.1, forward strand.
CAATTCTCGTATCAAATGGGATGCCCGATATCGGTGCAGATACTATGTATGAAAACGCAACAGAGAAAGGGACAATCGACACCATTCCCGAGATACCAGGACTTGCCGTTTGGAAGGAAGGTCATATAGGTGTGTACATCGGTGAGGGTAAGGTTGTAGAAGCATACGGAACAACATCCGGTGTCATACGCTCTGAACTCGCCAACGGTGGATGGACACATTGGTTGAAGATACCCTATATCACATATCTTGAACAGGAGGATACGACAGAATGATATACCGTAATTTTAATATTACGACCGTTCCTGCAATAGATTTGCAACGCCATAATTTCAGCAGAAATGCAGCGGATCTGTGTAATGGCTTTTACTGCGAAATCTATCGTGTAGATGATGATGGCTTGGTTAATCGTCTTGATGATTTTACTCTTGCCGAGGGTTATGAGATACCAAAGGCAACGAATGATCACCTGGACAGGGCTATCATTGGCTATGTAGATAAAAACTATTGGCGCCTTGATTCTATCAGGAACGAAGTAGCAGAAGAAAGAAAAAACAACCTAATTGGGCGGCTCATCGCTTGGATCGGAGAGGATCAGAAAGGTGCGCAGTTGTATGATACGCTGTCTTCGTATATGGGTATGACGGACGAGGAAATTCGACAAAGCGGTTTCCTCTCCCTGGTCCCATACTTTGATAAGGACTGCTATGCGCAAACCATTGCGGAGTACCTTATTCATGTAGGCACAGAGAATACGACCACCGGCAATTGGCATATACCGTTTTCACTTGTCACAAAGAATTATGGTGTCAACCTGGCGGCAGATGCGGAAATGCTTGACAAGGTATGCGAGTGCTTATATAGCAACGGTAATATCGTGTCAGAATTCCAGGTTGGTGAAGATGAATTCGACATGATGTTTTACACGAACTACTGCCCGTATGCGCGTGAAGATGAGGAAGTCGAAATGACACAGCAAATGTGAGGTGAAAATATATGGAAAATAATATCGAACACGCTGAAAAAGCGATGCATTACTGCTCCCAAATTAAGAAGGCTATCAATGGGCTCTGTCAGATTTTAGATCTTGGCGATGATCCCTTCGATGAAATGAGCCGTCTTGAAACCTACAAGTCTATGTTTAGGAGCGCAGAAAAGTGGGAGAAACAATACTCCGATTACATCGAAGGCCAAAACGAGTCTCCCGTAATGGAACAGACCATGTGAAAGGAAGGCTGTGAAAATGAGTAAAACTAAAAAAATACCGACTCCACAGGAAGAACACGAAGAAAAAGTTGCTGAAACCGTTGATATGATTACAGCCGAGGACTTGGTGGAACAGGCTGTATATGCAGCTAATGCCCCCGACTGCTGCTCCCAGGGACAGCAAGCAGAAAATATGCTTGATATGCTTGGGGCAAATGTTATGAATAGCGACATCTATCATTCCCCCGAGGAACACAAGATGGAAATGTGAGGTGTGCAAATATGGGATATGAAAAAGTTGGTATTCCCTCTGAAGTATATCACCTTACGAAGAAAAAGAATCTCGACAGTATTCTCGCAGATCAGACTATCCGCAGGTTCGGAGATACTGAATGTTGGTTCTGCCGTTCTATCCCCGATATGAACAGGTATATGGAAATGACTGTTCTCTGTGAAGGAAAGCCCTTCGTGGATGTGGATGGAAGGATCAAGCGTTATCCCAAGTTTGAACCCGATGACTATGTAGTTCTGAAGCTAACGCCCAGGGAGAGGATCGACAAATGGTATCAATGGAATCAGGTGTTGCCATCATATGCTTCCCCCGAGGTAAAAGCAGAGGGTAAGGAATTCTCCCGGCTGAAAGTTGGCTTCCGAGGGGATATGCAATTTAAGGAATGCGAGGTCTTGAAGATGTCGCAGGTTATGAATCAAAACACCGAACAGGTTCAGAGCGAAGGCTCTGGACCTGTTCTTTCTATGTGAGGTGAAAAAACATGAAATTGAGAGCAGCATTTCAGAGGAAAGAATCTGATTATGATGCAGTAGAAAACTGCGAAATTTCAAGAGTGGTCGAATTGCCCAACGGTCAATTCGATTATTTTATAGGACATTTGCTTGATGATCAGGATTTCCTTGTTGAGCTACGAAGCGAGATGGGATACACGGAAGACAAAGTTAGACATTGCCTCTTGGTGCTTCCCGAGGGTGGAGATGATGGAGTCCTTGTTGATGCACAAGGAAGCAGCTATGCGCGATATACCGCATTCCTTCCCAACGCTCGTCAATTGATGATCCTGGGACAATATCAGTCTCTTGCTGATTTCGCAAAGGAAATGTATGGACACGCCGAGGAAGCAACTCAGCGTATATTGAAAAACCAGGTGGATGGTAGTTACTACCTCCAATTGTCAGATCTGCCCGACCCACAGTCCAATCCGTTATTCGATCACAGACTGCTCGGTGAAATGTTAAGTGAACGACCGGAATTTGAAACCGTGGAAACTATGAGCAACGAAATTCTTGTAAGTGTCGCTCCCGAGCATCAGACAAAGTTGATAGACGAAAGTCAGTATCGAGAACTGACCTCGGATGATGTCGACATTATGCTTGCGAAGCATATGCTCTATATGCGTGATGCAGGTGGCGAACAAGCCAATTTCTCCGGTTGTCTTATTAAGGATAAGGGGTTGGCGCATGCTGTATTTAACGGAGCGATCATCAGCAATGCCGCATTTGTAGATTGTGATCTATCAGAAGCGGATCTGAATTTTGCATCTGCCCATGGTGCAAAGTTCATCAATTGCGACATGGAACACTTCTACGGCGATGAAGCGGACTTTTCGTATGCGCAGTTTACAAACTGTGATATGCGACATAAGTCGGATCGTAGCCATGTCGTTCTGTGAGCCAAGGAGTTGCAACCTAGAGTTG
>JAZSAO010000325.1:0-7617 GCA_045601945.1 Faecousia sp.
GAAAAGAAAAATTAGAGGAATTTTCTCCATGCTGCTAGTGGTAGCTTTGCTTATACAGCTTGTGCCTACCACGATTTTCGCAATCGAAAACGAGACCTCTATGGAGCTTACTGCAACAGACGATGCAATGTCCCCCGGCTATTCAGACGGATTTGAAAGCACTGAGAACACTGCGTCACCTGCCGCGATTCTATTTGAAGAAGAGGCTCTTCGAGAGGAAAGCGTCAAGCACTTCCGCATGGACGATGGTTCTTATATCGCCGTCCAATACGGAACTCCGGTACACTACGAGGAGAACGGTCAATGGGTGGATTACGATAACACCCTCCGGGAGGTAAGCACCTTTGATGGAGAGGGCGTGTCCCACTACACCGTTACCAATGGCGACAGCACCCGTGTGTTTGCCGCAAATGCCAACGCAGAAGCCCTCCTCATTGTACAAAAGGGTGATTATTCTCTCAGTCTGACTCCCGTGGAGGAGCCGGATGTCGAGATTCCTCTCGTCCCCTCCGAGCCTGTGGCAGTTGATCGAATGGGCGAAAAAGTTCCTGCCGACACGGTGGAAAATGTCGCCTCTATTTCAACAGAAACCACAACGGATCTTTCTATGGAAGAAATTGCACCTGCTCCTGCCGCAATTCTTTCTGTTGCATCCGACGGTGGGGAGACCTTTGATGATCCTGTTCTTGCTGATGCACAGCCGGATAAAATCTACTCTGCTCTTGAATATGTGGATGTCATTAACGGGGCAAATATTCGTTATGAGAACTATGCTAATACCATTAAGGAAAGTATTATTATTTCTGAACCCCAAGCAGCGTATGTTTATTCTTTCCGCATGGTAACAGAGGAATTGACCCCCTCTCTGCAGGAAGATGGTAGTATCCTGCTGATTTCCCCGGAGGGCAATGCACCGTATCGGATCCCTGCGCCTTATATGTTTGACAGCAACAACGAATATTCCTACGATGCCTATTATTCTCTGACTCCTGTCGAGGATATGTGGATCTTAACCGTTACCGCAGAAACCTCGTGGATCAATGCAGAAGAGCGAGTGTTTCCTGTCTTCTTAGATCCCACAGTCGAAGAAATGGCCGAAAGTGAGGCGCAGATTTGCGGTGCCTTTGTACAAACGGGCTATCCCAATGCTCCGGATACCTCAAACCCCGACTTCTATGTAGGGCATAACGGAACACAAAACGGTTTGATCCGTACCTACCTTCATGTGAATGACTTGGTTAAACTTCCGGAAGGCTGCGAGATTTATGAAGCAACGATATCTCTGTATCACGTCGTTCATGCCTACAGAACCGCCGGAGCAGATATCGAGGTAGGTGCTTATGAAATTACAAAAGCCAGTAGCTTGGACGGAAAATCTTCTGCCGATGCATGGCAAACGTGGGCTAATAATTTGACTTGGAATCAAACTACCAACGGTACAACGACCATTGGTAGTGTGGTTTTAGATAAACAGACCTTAGGCAGTTCTACCACCGGAAACTACATAAGCTGGGATATTACAACCCTCGCCTATAAATGGTATGACAGCGAGGATAATAAGGGCAACTTAGGGTTGGCTCTAAGGGTCACAACCGATGAGGTAGAAAGCAGTGTAGGATCCCGAGCCGGTTTCAGAGGAGCCGGGAATAGCTATTTTACCTCCCAACACCCTCGTATGAAAATCTCTTATCGCAATACCCGCGGTATTGAAGACAAGTATACCTATCAGACCTTGGAAGTCGGCCGTGCAGGCACCTCCTATATCAGCGACTACACGCTGGATAATACCCATATTGTCCCCCTGTTTTCTTCTTCCAGCAATGTAATGCCCTTTTCTGTGTCATTGGTTTATAACACGTCCATGACCGGCAGTTATTTTTCAAGCAGGTACTATGATTCAAATGCCCAAACAACTGTTGAGGCCAAGAATGACATAAATACTCTTGATTACAGTAATATGCTTGTTGGCATCGGCTGGAAACTGTCTTTGCAGCAAACCGTGAAGCCATTAACTGTTGGAGGAATAACATATCTGGTGTATACCGATGGAGATGGAACGGAGCACTATTTCTATAATACCGGCAATGGCTATCAGGATGAGGATGGCTTGTCCCTAACCATAACCGTATCCGGGACGACCTATACCATGACTAACCCTTATGGTGATAAGTGGATCTTCGTAAATGGCTATCTCACAGAAGAAACAGATGCATACGGGAATGCACTTTACTATTGCTATAACAACAATGCCTACAGTAGCAATTCCACCACATGGAAACCTACCGCAACGGTAGCAAACAAGGTGACAGCAGTTTATCGTAAGATTATCGACGTTTCTGCTGCAGAGCAGTTGCTGAAGATCGAGTACAACGGAAATTTTGTATCCAAGATCATTGGAGAATGCGATTATAGCAGTTCCTCTGCCGTTGCGAAACGCACGGCCACAGTTGGAATGACAGATTGGTCTGCGGGCTCCATGCCATACAAAATGCTTACTTCCCTTACTCTCCCCGATGGTACAGAAATGCAATATTCCTACTATCCTACCAGTGCGAAGTACAACATGAGGCACCGTCTGTATACGGTCTATGACAGTGAGGCGAACTATGGTGTAGAGTTCAACTACAGCTATGAGAAAAATGTATGCAGATTTTATGAATACATCCTCAATAACAGTAACCCTGTCTACGGAGCAAAATACCACGCCTACAAGAGAGCCCATTCCCAAACGGCATATCGCTATTATGGAAAAGATGGTCTCCCGTATATGGATTCCGACGGACATCTTGTAGATGGAGATACCGGTGATGATCTTCTGACCATAAAGATCCTTGACAACGTGGGACGAACGGTTGGTAGCTATACCTCCAACAGCAATGAGTCCGAAATCCTCGGAGCAGGAGCCGCAACCTATACGGAAAACGCCGGTACCAGCAAGAAAAACAATCGTATTACTTCCTCTGCTTCTGCGGGACAGCAGGGAGTTAATCTCCTTCAAAACGGCAGTGCGGAAAACGGAGCCGACAAATGGATCAATGCAAATCCCACGACTACAGAGCATTATATAGGGAATAAGTCCTTCCTTTTGGGGGAAATCGGACTTCTTCAGACAGTATCTCTAAAAAAGGACGAAACATATACCTTCTCTGCATACATTAAAATCCCCTCCGGAACAACCTTCTCTGCAAATGGCGGTGTATGGCTCACCTTCCTTCCGGTGGGCAGTAGTGATCCGTTGAGTACAGGAGAAAAGATCAATTACGCTACCGATGGCATTGATAAAGGCTGGGTTCGTCTGACCGCAACCTACACCCCGGAAGCAGATATTTCCTGCCGTGTTACCGTTATGAGATACGGGTTAACCGCCGGAAGTGCTTACGCAGACTGTCTGCAGTTAGAGAAGGGTGAAGCTGCCTCCACTTATAATATTATCGACAACGGCTCCTTCGAGCACAGCACTCCCAATGTCTCTATTCCCGGTTCTGCCTCTTATGGATGGACCAGCAATCAGTATGCAGGAGTAACTACGGCAACAAAGTTCTTCGGCAACCAGGCGGTTTGTCTCGAAGGGAAACAAGCCCAAATCCGACTAAATCAGACTGTGCGGTTAAATCTGCCCGGTAATACAGGCTTTATTCTGACAGCTTGGGCTAAAGCGAATGCCAAGCCCGATAGTGCAACTGCTATTACAGAAACGGACAAGCCCTTCTTCTCCATGATCATCCGCCTGTACTACAACGACGGCACATCGGAGCCCTTCTTCTTCCCCTTTGATCCTTACTATACCAACTGGCAATATAAGCAGGGCATCATAGAAGCAAAACGGGGAGAAGATGTAACCATTACCCACGCCATTGTAGTTGCGGCCTATGACAACAACCTCAACAGTGTATTCTTCGACAATTTCTCTCTCCGTGTCGAGCCTGTTTACAACTACGACTATAACGACAATGGCGATCCCACCAGTGCAAGCGGAACGGGTGTCGGCGAGGAGAGTATGGGCTATACAGGTGTAGATTTGACAAAATATACTGCACCTAATGGTAATGTTACAAACTACACCTATAATAATCAGCATGATGTTACTGCGACGGCAACTGCCGGCGCTACTGCAAGTAGTGTTTATGACACTTCCGGAAACCTTACGAACTCTGAGCTAACGGCAACGGGTACAAGCAAAAAAATACTTACATCCTCCGTAATGACAGATGACCGGAATAATGTAAAGGAAATCTATAATGATGTAGGTAACAAGACAACTTATAATTACCACAACTACTACGGATACTTGAATCATGTTGTTGATGCAAATGGGACAAAAACCTCTTATACCTATACGCCGACAAATGGCAGAAATGAGCAAAGCTATATTAAAGATGTAATTTCTGTAAAACGGAGTTACGAGGATGACAAGCTTTCTCAATTGGAAAGAGTAGCGTATAATGGCTCTTCTTTGTTCAAGCAATATTACACTTTTGATTTCAATGTATGGGGCCAAACAACTCAGATGGCTGTGGGGAATCAGATACTTGCTTCCTATGTGTACGAAGACATCAACAGTGAATTACCCGATGCCGGTGGTGGAAATCTGTCTACAATGATCTACGGAAACGGAGATTCCGTAAATTATTCTTATGATGAGTTTGACAGAGCGGTCAGAATCGATTATAATAATGGTAGGTATGTGACCTACGCATATGATGCCTCCGGTGGACTTGCCAAAGCGAGCTATGGCGATAATGGTACCGAGACTGCAGAATCTATTTTTGAATATGATAGTCTTGGTCGTTTGGTTCGTAGTGTGCAGAGCGGCAATGGACATATCTATCAGCGAACAGAGCATCAGTATGACGAGTTTAGCCGACTGTATATTCAGCGATGGACAATTGACGGAAAGACTCGCAGTGAAAAGTATACCTATAACGACGGCGAGGGAAAAGACGGAAGCTTAAAACAGCTAAAAACCGGCTCCGGTCATAGGATCAACTATAACTATGACAATCTGAAACGCTTATCTAATGCTTCTCTTACGAACTCTGACGGACAGGAACTCTTTAAAACAGCCTATGCATATAAAACGGTTTCAGGAAGTCAAACGTCTACACAGGTAGAGTATCGTAATATTCGTACTACAGAGGGTGTTCTGGTTACAGGATATAAATACGAGTATGATGAAGTCGGAAACATTGTCGAGATCCGCCAGAGCGAAGGATCAAGATATCTCCTGTACAAATACGAGTATGATAGCCTAAACCAGCTTGTTAAGGAAACCCACTATGATGGCACGGGCGATACAAGCTCGGATATTACGGCAATCTATACTTATACCTATGATACTGCCGGGAATCTCCGTTCTGAAACCAAAAAGGTCGGCACAGTAACTACAAGCAAAAGCTATACCTACAGCACGGGTGATTGGAAGGATCTTCTTACTGCAGTTGGTGGAACAACAATTTCCTATGACGGTGCAGGTAATCCCACCAACTATTATAACGGCGTTAAGACCTTCTCGAATCTGTCATGGGAGCAGGGGAAACACCTTACAAGCATCACTACAGGAAGCAAAACCTACAGCTATTCCTATGATCTTGACGGCATCCGCACCCAAAAGGTTGTTGACGGTGTAACTCATTCCTACATCACACAGAACGGAAAGGTTGTCAGAGAGTCCTTCCCCTACGGAGATACTACGATTATCATGGACTTCATCTACGATGAGTCCGGGAGGCCTTTTGCTGTAGTATACTCCAAAAATGGTGGTAGTAGCTACACAACCTACTTCTATGCTACAAATCTGCAAGGCGACATAGAAGGTCTTTTCCGAGTGATCCTGAATGAGGAAACCGGTCTGTATGAGCAGAAGTGGTATGGTAGGTATGTCTACGATGCTTGGGGAAATGTTACTGTAACCAATGCAAGCGGTGGCACGGCAAGTGCAACCAGCCTTGCGGTCCGGAACCCCCTCCGCTACAGAGGATATTACTACGACTCTGAAACCGGCTTCTACTATCTCCAATCCCGGTACTACGATCCCGCAAATCATCGCTTTATCAATGCTGATCAGCCGGAATATACAACAGCAGCCGGTGCGAGCTTGAATGCTACCAATCTGTTTGTATATTGCGCAAACAATCCCGTTATGAATATTGATAACGGGGGAGCATTTTGGGATACTGTTTTTGATGTTATTTCCATAGTCGTAAGCGTGGTAGACGTTGTAACCAATCCCCAGGATGTTACCGCTTGGATTGGACTTGCCGGTGATGTCATAGACCTAATTCCCTTTGTTACCGGTGTCGGTGAAACGGTTAGAGCAATAAATATTGCAGGCGATATTGCTGACGCGGCAGACGATGTCTATGATGCTGCAAGAGCTGTGGACCGACTGGATGATGTTACAGACACAGTTTCAGCGGCGAACAAAATAGATAACTTCGATTTATCTGTTGGAGCTTGTTTTGTCGCAGGAACGCTTGTACAAACCGAAAACGGGTTAGTCCCAATTGAGGAAATTCATGAAGGAGATCTTGTTTGGGCATGGGATGAGGAAACAGGATCACTTTCGCTCAAAGAGGTTGTTGAAACCTATATCCGCATAAAAACAAAACTGATTCATATTTTTGTTAATGGGGAAGAAATTGTAACAACGGACGAACATCCGTTCTATATTCGTAATACAGGCTTCGTAGAAGCTAAATATCTCTGTGAAGGTAGTTCGCTTATCCTTTTTGATGGAACTGATGCTGTCGTTGATTGCATTAAACACGAAAAACTTGATGAGGCAGTTTTCGTATATAATTTCCAAGTTGAGGATTACCACACCTATTATGTTTCATCGATAAGTGTTTTGGTTCATAATTCTTGTGCGGCGCCAAGTGTAGAGCAAAAAAGCTTTAAGACACAAGAACTACTGGAAGACCATTTCCAAAAACATAATGGCGATTTCGGGGGCGAATTTTACACATCCAACGATTATCTGTCGTCGGCAAATTATGTTATTCAAAATGGGACATATGTTCCGGAAGCGAATGCTTATGTTAAATTCCGTGGACAAAAAGGAAAAGCGAACTTTGCCTTTGTTGGATTGGATAGAGTAACGGGAGATATTACTACATATCATATCAAGTGTGCCAGTCAACTTGCAGAATTCCCGAGTCTTGGTATAAAATAAGAGGTGTTAAGGTGTATTCAATAGAAATTGTGGAATGGTTAGACCAGAGCTATCCTGAAGTGATTGCATGCGTGAAAAGTGATGGTATAGAATTACTTGCCTATAGTGCGCCCTACACGCAAAAGCCGGCATCACAGTATGTGCATCTGTACACGCTGTTTGCAGACAATGTGTTGAAAGAAAAAACATTTCAGTTACCTAGAAAGACAGATCTTTCCCATTTATCGTATCACATTACTGCAACAGTGATTGACCGCAGAGAAAGTCTTGTAAAACTCAGCGACATTCTCATAACTTTAGATTGTGGCATCCCGCGTGATATAGAAAATGGAGACTTTATATCCTTTGATGTCCATCGTCTTAATCTGTAGCAGCACTAGCATAGCACATAGCACGAGGGGACGGAGATGTGTGTCGTAGCACAGGGGACGGTTTGCGTGAACCCT
>JAZSAO010000326.1:0-7242 GCA_045601945.1 Faecousia sp.
AGGACACTGTGACCCGAACTTCCTTCATGGCCTGCGGAGGCTTCTCCACCGTGGCAGGGTCTACCTGTTCCAAGTGCAAATGTTGCCGTCCTGCAGAAGTCAAATTATCCAGCAAATACTTGGTCAGATCCGCCAAAAGGAAGAACTCACAGGATTTTTCCCGGATAATAATATCCCCGATAGCATCCCGACGGATCCCTGCGCCCATTAAAGATCCTAAAATATCCCGATGACCTAAGGAATCCGCATCATAGATATGACCACGGATGCAGGAGATCACATCTTCTCCAAAGTAGTCTTCCCGACTCATGTAATCCGGTAAATAATAGGCTACCTTTCGGTCAGCACCCTCTGTGCCACCCCAAAACCGAACATGGGGCAAAAGCTGCTTCACCAGTGCCTGTTCTCTCGCCGTCAGGAACGCCGTAGAAACCGGCATTTCCCGTTCATAGCCCCGATCCAGTTTGTCGCAGACCCGTACCAAGAGCATACGTTCCTCTTCACTTTCTGCAATAGCCTGTATCCGATTCTTTCTGTCCATTTCCATTTCCTCTAAGTTCTTTGTATTTCCACATTAAATATCTTTGGAAAGAATCTTAACCAGCTTATCTTTTCCTTTTATAATCCAGCCTGTCAATGCCGAAAGCGGAACCGAAACAATAAGGCATAAAATTAATCCCCAAAGCAAAACGAGAATAGCGTTTTGAGGGTAGTACAATATTTTCTGTGTAATTTCTTCGCACTGATTAAAAAATACGCAATGCAAGAACCACATTAGCAAGGAATATTTTCCTATAAGAGAGATAGGCTTTACCACTCGACAACTCGGAATCAATTCACAAATATTGATCAATCCAAACAAAAATAGAGGTGCATAAACAATGTTTAACGCAGGTGTTATCCCTCTCGCAACGAAAGGAACTATCATAAACAAAATATTTAGCGAAACACGGAGCCATTTTTTGCTAACCTGTAAGCCTGCAGACATTTTTTCAAAAAGGCTATACTGTGCAAATACATACCCTACTGCCACACTGGAAAACCAAATCAAATTTGAAAAATGGTCGAAAAGAAAACCACCTAACAAATTCCCTGATGCAGGTTGCAAAACAGCCGTCATAAAGCTTGGCACACTGGCAGCAAGCAAAAACGCCAGCACACCATTTTTCTGAGATAATTTAGCATATAATGGTAGTATGAGCATCGTCATAAAGTAAAACATTACATACCAACAAAATTTCATCGTCGGCTGATAGATCCCTATCACTTCAAGGATAAATTTCGGGGCCGTAAATTCATATACTCCCAAAATGCACGCTGGAATAAGTAGAAGCAAAAATGTAAGAACATAATGAATCCACAGATCAAAATTCTTTCGCAAAGAATATGCATAGCTCTTATCGGAATTATAATAATAAAAATATCCTGTCAAAAATGCAAAAATAGAAACACAAATCTTTAGAGGTGTATTAAAATATTCGAGAATAGGGTACGACTCTCCATGAACATACCATCCAGGGAAGGAAAAAAAATGATGAATAAACATAAATATAAGGGCTATGCCCTTAATAATATTTGTTGTCTCTCTCCTGATATAACTCATTTATCCTTAGTCCACCCTTTCTGTTTTTTGTAAAACGCCCCACCGGGAGTCGGTGGGGCGTTGGGTTTAGTCTCTTTCGGTCTCAGTTTCCGAGTCAAGATCCTCGTACTCTTCTATGATGGAATAGGTTTCCTCTTGGTACTGTCGCTCCTCACGGGACTTTTCCATCATTTTACCGGCGTAATCGTTGGCATAGTCAAAGATCATATTCTCGTAATCAATACGGAATCCTAACTTATCCTCTACCTTTTCCACAATTTCTTTGATGAGATTGTCGCTACGTTCGCCGACTTCGTGTTCCTCAATGAGATAGGGAGAAACCAGATTCTGAACCATTCCCATGGCAAATTTATAACCAAAGAACAGAAGCACCGCCACAATGGCCACTTCGATCCAAACAGTCCACCAGCATCGTCTCACCGATCTCACCTCCTGACGCAAAACTCCCCGTATCGTGTAATTTCAAATTACCGAAACAGGATCTCTGTCCGATTAGACGAAAATTTTCAAGAAAAGTTCCCGACAATTATCTGCCCATTGCCTTATCCTGAGCAATGATCAGCTTCAGAGCCTCAACACCCACGCGAACTGCAGAGGAGGTATCCTCGCTCATGTTCTGGTCCAGACCTGCAGCCTCACGCTCCTGATTCCAAATAACATGGAAGCAGGAACCGCAACGGCAGCCCAGAGCATCGGCTACTACGAACAGAGCAGCAGATTCCATTTCGCTGGCCTTAACGCCCAGACGCTTCCAAGCTTCCCACTTCTGGAGGAGCTCGTAGGATACGGGCATCTTAGCGGGGCTGTGCTGGCCGTAGAAAGCGTCCTTACACTGGACAACGCCGGTGTGGGTGCGCTTACCCATAGCCAGAGAAGCCTGACGGAGAGCCAGAGCGATATCCAGATCGGATACTGCGGGATACTCAATGGGTGCATACTCCATGGAGGTATGCTCGAAGCGGATGGCGCCGGTCGCAACAACGATATCACCGGACTGAACATCCAGATCGATACCGCCGCAGGTGCCTACGCGGATGAAGGTATCTGCGCCGATATTGTGGAGTTCTTCCATAGCGATGGAAGCAGAGGGGCCGCCGATACCGGTGGAGCAAACACTGACCTTTTCACCTAAGAGGGTGCCGGTATAGATATTATACTCACGGTTCATGCCAACATGCACGGGATTGTCAAACAGCTTTGCGATGGATTCGCAACGGCCGGGGTCACCGGGCAGAATGACATAACGGCCTACGTCGCCCTCAACACAACGAATATGGAATTGCTTATCGAGTTCTTGCATAATTGTAATCTCCTTATGTTTTTAATGTAACAGGTGTATTATATCGTATTTCTGCAGAAACATCAAACCATTTCAGAAATTTCGTATTTTTGCACGAATTCATAGATAAGTTTTTGTTGTTTCTGTCAAGAAATGTCTTGTTTCCTCCTTAGAAAAGGGTCATCTGACTGGTATCGGGAAGTTCTCCAAAGGCTCCCGCATCCTTCAGTTTCTCGATATGGGTCTTGGAAACCTTGGGACAAGCACGGGAAAATTCTTCAATGGATACAAATTTTCTACCTTCGCGTCCACTCAGGATGTCCCAAGCCGCGGATTCACCCAAACCGCCAACGGAAACGAAGGGAGGCAGAAGCTTCCCATCACGGATCTGGAATCGGGTTGCATGGGATTCGTACAGATCCAGAGGAGAAAATTCAAACCCCCGGAGATAAAACTCATAGCAAACCTCCAAAGTGGTGAAAATATCATCGTCCTTGGCTGTTTTATCGGGATTATCCTTGATGCGTTTCATGCTCTCTTTGACAACCTCAATGCCACGGGTCATCAGGACCGCATCGAAGCCGTCCTTCTGGCTGCGGCGGTAGAAATAGGCCGCATAGAAGGCAAGGGGCTTATGAACCTTAAACCACGCAATTCGGAAAGCCATCATAACATAGGCGGCGGCGTGTGCCTTGGGGAAGAGGTACTTGATCTTCTTACAGGAGCCGATATACCATGCAGGCACGCCCGCTGCAACCATTTCCTCTTCTGCTCCCTCAGGCAGGCCTCTGCCCTTACGAACGGCCTCCATGATCTTAAAGGCACGCTTTTCCGGCATACCGCACTTGATCAGATAGATCATAATATCGTCACGACAGCCGATGGCTTGTGAAACGCTGGCGGTGCCGCTGACGATCAGATCCTTTGCGTTGCCCAGCCAAACGTCCGTACCATGGGAGAAACCGGACAGACGGATCAGGGTATCAAACTGCTCCGGCTTGGTATCCATGAGCATTCCTCGGGTAAAGGAGGTGCCGAATTCCGGAATACCTACAGAACCGGGAATTCCTAATATCTCGTCATTTTCGTAGCCCAGAACCTTACTGGTGCGGAAAATAGACATGGTATCCTTGTCGTCCAAGGGGATCAGCTTGGCATCCACTCCCGTCAAGTCCTCCATATAGCGGATCATAGTGGGGTCATCATGTCCCAGCATATCCAGCTTCAGGAGGTTCTCTTCCATAGAATGGTATTCAAAATGGGTGGTGATTATGTCAGTATTTACATCGTCTGCAGGATGCTGTACGGGGCAGAAATCCCAGATCTCGTTTTCTTGGGGAATAACCACCAGGCCGCCGGGGTGCTGTCCCGTAGTACGGCGCACATCCACACAGCCGGCAGAAAGACGGTTTTCTTCTGCTCTGGGGACCACCATATTCCGTTCTGCCAGATACTTTTTCACATAGCCGAAGGCTGTCTTGTCTGCGACAGTGCCAATGGTACCTGCACGGAACACATGGCTGGCGCCGAACATTTCGATACAGTACTGGTGGGCTCTGGCCTGATATTCACCGGAGAAGTTCAGGTCGATATCGGGAACCTTATCGCCACCGAAGCCAAGGAAGGTCTCAAAGGGGATGTTAAAGCCGTCTTTTTCCAGCTGGGCTCCGCATTCCGGGCATTTGGCATCTGCCAAGTCTGCACCGCAGTTCACATGATCGGGAACCTCAAAGGAGCAGTATTTACAGTCTGGACAGCGGTAATGGGGTGGCAGAGAGTTAACCTCTGTAATGCCGGACATATAGGCAACCAGCGAAGAGCCTACAGATCCACGGGAGCCAACCAGATAGCCGTTTTCCAGAGAGTTCTGCACCAGCTTCTGGGCAGACATATAGATCACGTCATAGTGACAGGTAATAATATCGTTGAGTTCTGTTTCAACACGCTTAACGATGAGTTCCGGAGGATTGTCACCATAGAGACGGTGCATCTTTCCGTAAACCAGAGACTTTAGATCTTCTACAGAGTTTTCGATCTTAGGGGCAAAAAGGTTATGAGGCACAGGACGAACCAGATCGCACATATCCGCAATGCGGTTGGTGTTGGTAACGACCACCTCGTAAGCCTTCTCTTCTCCCAAATAAGAAAATTCCTCCAGCATTTCATCCGTAGTGCGGAAATACAGGGGGTTGGGTCTGTCACAATCGGAGAAGCCCTTGGTAGCAAGGAGGATGCGACGATAGATCTCCTCCTCCGGATCTTGGAAATGCACATCTCCCGTTGCACATACAGGTTTCCCCAGTTCCTCACCCAAACGGACGATGGTACGGTTGTATTCTCGCAGATCCTCAAGGGACTCTGCAATATGCTTCTTTTTCTGCTGTTCCTCCGGGGACATATTTTCCCGTAGCATAAACATATTGTTGCTCAGAGGCTGGATTTCCAAGAAATCGTAGAAGGATGCAATGCGTTTCAGTTCCGACCAACTCTTATGCTCCAAAACAGCTTGGAACAGTTCTCCTGCCTCGCAGGCAGAACCAATAATGAGACCCTCCCGATATTTGAGAATATCGGACTTGGGCATACGGGGATTTCGCTTAAAATGCTTCAGGTGGGCATCGGAAATCAGGTGATACAGATTCCGCAAGCCCATCTGGTTCTTGGCAAAGACCAGAATATGCTTGGTCTGTCTGTCTCCGATTTTACCACCGGAGCGGAGAGATACCATATCGGAGTTGATCTCTTGGATCTCTTTTAGGCCTCGCTCCTGTAGCATCTGTGCAAAGCGGAGATACAGAAGGCCGCAGGTCTTGGCATCATCGGAAGCTCTGTGGTGATTAAACTCCGGTAGACTCAGGGCATCGGCTACAATGTTCAGCTTATGCTTACTAAGCTGGGGCATTAAGTTCTGAGACAAGATCAGCGTATCAATAGAGGTGGGAGTATAGTCGATCTGCAGTCTTTCACAGGCCTCGGTAATAAAGCTGACATCGAAGTCTGCATTATGGGCAACCAAGGGTCTGTCTCCGCAAAACTCCAAGAATTTGGGCAGGGCTTCTTCAAGATTAGGAGCCCCAATAAGCATCCCATCCGTAATGCCCGTAAGTTCTACGATCTTCGGTGTCAATTTCCTGTGGGGGTCTACAAAGGTCTGGAAGGATTCTACCGCCTGACCGTCCCGGAACAACACACCGCCGATTTCGATGATCTCATCCGTCTGGGCAGAAAGTCCCGTGGTTTCTAAGTCGAAGGCCACGAACTCCCCTGATAGAGGCATATTCCCTTCTCCATGAACAACAATACGGTCATCCACATCGTTGACAAAGTAGCCCTCACAACCATAGAGGATCTTAATGGGCTTGTCCGTCCCTGCCACCTTGTTTTTACTGGCCTTTAAAGCCGCCGGGAAGGAGGACGCCACACCGTGGTCTGTAATGGCAATAGCCTGATGACCCCAACGGGCAGCAGTGGCTACCACATCCCCGGTCTTAGTCAGGGCATCCATCATGGACATGGTGGTGTGAAGGTGAAGTTCTACGCGCTTTTGGCCTTCTGCCTTATCCTCACGCTTGGGAGGCTCTCCGGGACGGATGGCAAAGGGGCGAAGAACCACCTCTTTGGTATAGTCATCATAGTCTATTTTACCCTGGACGCGGATCCACATACCGGGCTTTTTAATGCTGTCTGCAATGGGCTTTCCCGTATCCCCCTTAAAATAGCCGCCTACGTGGACAGAGCCGGTGTAGTCGGTCATATCGAAGGAAATAATGGTTGCCGTGCCCTGTCGGTTCTGGCGATGCTCGACGGCAAAGACCTTGCCTTCTACGATAACTCTTTCGTCCTGACGGTCGATGGAGATGTCCTTCATCTTGATGGCACTGCCGAAGAAGGGCTTTCCGTAAATCATGTCTCCCTCCGGTGCCGGAGCCACCTTGACAGGTGTTCCGGGGCCGGTGGATCCGGCGACCTTTACCACAGGCATAAGACGAACTGCTTCTTTCCGCATTTTCTCCGTTTCCGCAAAGAGGTCAGCAGAATAATTTCCGCAATTGCTTAAAACCTTAATATTGGTTTCCACCCCGAAGCGTTCAAAAATATATCGTTCCACACCGGGGAGCAGGGGCAAGATCTCGTCCTTTCCGTTAGCCACAAGGGACAGAACCGTTTCATCCCCAAAATCCCATTTGCATCCTGCCAAAATGGCGGCGCAGGGAGAATAGAGGCCGATCATCATACGAGAAAGTTCACTGCCGTCCATGCACAGGAATTCGTCCTTTGGATACCGGGGATGGATGGTCAAATCTCGCAGACCATAGACACTTTGCAGTTCCGCACTGATGAGCCGCAGCATGGTAGGGGT
>JAZSAO010000327.1:0-4783 GCA_045601945.1 Faecousia sp.
CGATTGGTCTCCGGGATTCCATCGCTGATAGTCTGAGGGGGCTGTCTCACGATTGTGAGACAGCCCCGGTGGGAAAATCTATTCGTTATCCGATAAAGTAAGCCTTTGCACTATCGCTGTAGGCAAACAGTGCCTTGCACAGATCCAGCAGGGTACCGGATTTGTTGTTACCATAGGTATCGGCGGCATATTGCAGGGTATGGGACAGAGGGATCTCCCGGGCAAAAATCTGTGCGGAGACCACGGTTCTCAGTTGGGCGGCTAAGAGACAATCTACGGTGAAGGCATAGAAGCCCTTTTCCTGATTGTACACTTCTACCGTATCCAGAGTCAGGGATTTGGTTTGTCCTTGAATATCTTCATAAGAAACCTTTAACCGCAGTTCGGACAGGAGGCCATCGTAATTCCCAATGCTGAAAATGAACTTCGGAGCCACTTTGGATTCCAGATTCATACCCTTGCCTACCCATGTAATGGGGCCATCGGGTAGATCGTTCATATTGACGTTTGTATTGCCAAAGGTGACCGCGTTCAGATCGGATAAATAAGCCTTGTGGCTCTCCGTCATTGCGGCATCTGCAAGACTGTCGGTTCTGTAGCCCTTAAAGATCTGGGCTTTCCCACCGTAACGGAGCAGTTCGGCGCACAGGGTCTTCAGAAGATTACTTGCAGTTGCGTTATTCAGCCGGCCATAGGCATAGGTAGCAATGCTGTACTCGTCAACAGGGGAGTAATATACCTGTCCGTTTTTGGTGCCGTAGAGCACGGAGGAGATCAGGTTGTTCATTTCTATGGCTGTCAGACCGTCAATGGTGAAGTAATAATAATTTCCCTTCTCTACAGGGGAGGTTCGGATCGTAGTGGTTCCGGTTTTCTCATTCCCCTCGTAGGTATCCATGGTGCTTTCTAAGTAGATAGAATCGAAATCATAGCCCTCCAAGGTGGTCTTGGAAATTGCCAGATTCAGAGAAATATCACTTGCTAAATTCAGGCTGTGTCCCAGCTTAAAGGCAGAATTTTCTACAGGCATCTTCGGTTCCTGATGCCCACAGGGGCACACTCCGTTTTCGTAGGTATGAGACGCTTCTGCCTTCCAAGAACATTCCTTACATTGTGCCAAATGAACACCCTCATCTATGAGGGTATATTCATAGCTGTGGGGCGTTCCGGAATAACTTGCATAGACCGTCAGGTCAGACTTGACGTTAGTCAGTACAGCATTCTTTCCATCTTCGGTCTTCCAACCGGCAAATGCGTAGTGCATTTCGCTGTCGGGAGCCTTTGTGGGCGTTTCTTTGGTGTAAACTGCTGTTTCTCCCATGTATACAAGTGCATTTTCCAATAACGTTCCGTCTTCGTTACGGAAGTAGGTGCGATAGATGCCGTCGGGCATCAGCTTCTTAGGCCCGATGTAGATATAGTCTACAACGATATCACCGGTAGTTCCCTCTGTATTGGATACAAGGTTGTGGAATTCCAAGGCAATGTCGCTAATGGTTCCTGCATTGGCAAAGGTAGTTGTGGGGAATCCGGAGACAGATGCATTGGCATCAATATCCTCTTGGGTATACATATAAACGGTAGCGGTCATATATTTGCCGTCGGAAACATAGTTGGTTCCCAATTTATAGGGTCTGTCATAGGTGGTAGTTCCGTCTGCGCTCTTGGTATACCAGAGTCTGATATAGGGGTTGGCACCCGTAGTAGCACTCATATTGGTGACCCGGAAACGGACCTGCATGACTTCTGCATACTTGGGGTTGTAGGCGAGGGGGGTGGTTCCTGCGGCATAGGGACTTAGCTTGACGACGCTACTGTTGGAAGCATCCCAATTGGGAACCTTGTTCTTCACAACACCCGAGTCGGTATAGACAGCATGGGAAACATCGGCAGAACCGCTGGATGCGATCCAGCGAGAGGTACCGTCAAAGTTCAGCCGACCGTACTGGGCGCCGTACTTGTATTTTTCGCGAGCGGCGGTATCGTCGTTGAAATCGAAATACAGGTTGTTCTCTGTGGGTCTGCGACCTACATGGAGATTGAAGGAGCCAACTGTAACAGCCTGACCGTTTGCACTCTTGTATTTAATGGTAACGGTATAGTCCTGCACCGCAGAAGCATCATAGGCAGGAGAATACTGCAAACAATAGGTATTGGGTTTTACACCATCGGTGCCGGAGGTGTGGATCATCTCACCCTTACCGCCGAATTTATCGAAGCTATAGGTCAGTCGCAGATCTGCTGCCAGTAGGGTATCGACACTTTCCTTGGAAGCACCGGTATAGGTATAGTAATCCTGATGTCCGGACCAGGAAATATACATATTAGATGCGGTGGATTCCATAGCATAGAGTCTGTTAAGTAACACAACAGCACGGTTTTTGGTGGTACTTGCGCTGAGCGCCGCAGTTCCCCAGCCACCTTGTCCCGTAGCATCTCCGTCACGGAACAGGGGATAATAGGTGGAACCGCTGTTGCGGTAGATCATAACAGAACCGTCGCTGAACACATCCACAGAATTTTGGATGGAAGAACTCTCCATCTGAGCGCTGAAGGGACTGCGAGAACCGAAGAATCCCGTTGCACTAAAGCTGTCGTTGTAGCCCAAGGTCAGGGCATAGTTTTTAGCGGGGGTTTCCCAGTAGCTTCCGGTTCCCTTGGTGATTTTACAATCGGTATAGTGGGTCACGGCTGAGGTATTGGGAGAAGCAGAGTTGGAGCCCTTTGCGCCGTATTTAATTCTCCAGTTTACAAATCGCCGCTGAGATGCAGAGAAATAGTAATTGGTTCCGTCATACAGTGCGGTTTTCGCATTGGTGACCGTACCTCCCACAGCATCATAAGACAGGACTCTGTTCAGCTTTTCGTCTACGATGAGGTAGGCCTTATAGGCATCTGTCAGGGTATTGCTCTTAGTATACCGGTAGTAAACCTCCGGATCCTTTACGCTGTTGGTAACGGTAATGGGATTTTCCTCACGGATATAATAAGAGGCATTGCCCCATTGGAGGAAATCGTGTCCCTCATTGGCCTTTCGGTAGAAAACACCATCGGAAGCCCGATAGCCTACGGTCTCGGAACTACCGTAATAGTAAGAACCCACATAAGGCTTCCAACCTGCTCGGTTATTATACAAACGACTACGGTTAAAGTTAGCAGACTTGGTCTGGTTGATAAAGGCGACGGTGGGGTTCACGGTCTTTGCAAGTTCTGTATGCTCATCGAAATTATGATGAGGGATCTGGAGGATGTCTGCCTTTAAGTCTGCGGCAGGATACATACTCATAAGAACAGCATCTGCATCACGGATATCGCCGGTAAAGATTGCTTCCTTCCCGTCAAAGGTCATACGCACCACCAGAGACTGGTTGTTTTCGTTGATGTGATCGGTAGAAGATGCATCGTTCAAAATGAGTTTGTTACTGCTGTTGGGCTTATAGCGATCTTCAACAGCGTAGAGAACATCGAACTGCACCCCTGCCACTTTGAAACTCTCACCGGTATGGGGTTTATAGTACTTGGCTTCGGGATACATCTGGCTCACTCTCTGGATCAGACTACGGGAAGTACCCTCAAAGTCAAAGTTGTACATAATATTCAGCAGATCAAACTCGGTATTGTATTTGTGGAGGAATCTGGGGAAGCCACCGCAATGGTCTGCGTGATTATGGCTAATGAACCATGTATTGATCACCATCTTGGTGCCTTCTTTGGTTCCGGTGATAGAGCGGAGGAAAGCATAGAGTTCCTCGCAGGAGCGATCACCCATTTGGTTGGCAGCACCGCCGTCAATGATAAAGAGGCTGTTATCCCGCATTTTGATCACAAACATAGAACCTGCGTTGCCGCGGAACTGGATGCCTACGGTTTCGGGGGAGGAAGCAGCCCAGCCGTCTTCCATACCGGACAGGGCGTACATATAGAGTTCTGTTTTTCCTGTGCCGGTTCCTTCGTAAGAGAAGGTTTTTAAGGTGTCCACATGGGTATCCACAATGATACGGGTCATTTTGGTAGCGGGGACAAAGTAAGTATAAATGGAATAGGTTTTGTCAGCGGACAGATATTTTGCATAGCGGTTGGTGTTGGTCTGGGCAGGACAGCTACGGTGCCAAACATAGGTAAAGCCGCTGTCCTGTAGCTTGGTACACCAAGCGGTGAAGCCGGAAGAGGTAGTTCCGGTAACGATCCGCAGCTTAGATTGGTTCTTCGTGTTCTTGTAGCCTACGGCTACACCGCAATCGTAGTCCATCCAGCCGGAAGAGGTACCTCCGTCATAGGCAGGGACATAGACGGTCCCTGTGACAGGTCCTAACTCACGAGTCGGAGGAGTCTCCGTGATCTCAAAGGAGGAAATCTCAATGGGATCTTCTTGGGGCGCAGTGATCTCTGCATCCGAGTCCCAAAGAGGCTCCGAGAACGCTTCTTGCTCCGTAGCACCTGCATAGGGGAACAGTCCCAATAATAAGGCTACGAATAAGCTAAGGGAAAGGAGAGTAACTGCCATTTTTCGGACTTTCTTCATTTTAACACATCCTATCTGACTCCAATATGGATTTTGGAGCAACAGACTGCTTGTCTTCCGTCAAACAAACTGTTGCTCCATTATATTTTATCAAGTTCTTCGTATAAAGTCAATTAAATACTTCATTTATACGGGAATATTTTGTATAAAATCCCATAAAACAGCCTTATCCTGCAAAATAAAGCTTTGCGCTGTCACTGTAGGCAAACAGAGCCTTACACAGATCTCCCAAGACGCCGGACTTTCCGTTTCCATAGGTAT
>JAZSAO010000328.1:0-20356 GCA_045601945.1 Faecousia sp.
TCATCTACGCCCCCACCTTCTCTGCTAACCGCCACTCCTTGGATCGGCACGGTCTTGGCTCTCAGGTCAAAGAACTGAACCACAGGCTGGTACAGATCTCCAAGCAAGTAGAAGGGGTTCTGGTTGCCGGCGATATGACCACAACAGGTGTCCCTATGGAGCCTCTCGGGACCATGAGTTATAACGAACTGTTCCACATCTACAGCGAACAAGCCCAAGCACTGTCTGACGCCGGAGCCGACCTGATCGTTGTAGAAACCATGTTAGGTGTTGACGAAACCGCCGCCGCACTGGAAGCCATTCAGAGTGTCTGTGATCTGCCCGTAATGTGCAGTGTCAGCATTCAGGCAGACGGAGGTCTGTACTTTGGCGGAACCTGCTACGATGCCGCCACCACTTTAGAAGCACTGGGAGCCTCTGCCGTAGGGATCAACTGTTCTTTGGGACCGGAGCAACTACCTGCTATTGTGCGCAATCTGAAGAAACTCATACAAATCCCCCTGCTGGTAAAGCCAAATGCAGGTATGCCAACGATTTCAGACCAAGGAGAAGCCATTTATCCCATGGATCCGAATCATTTCGCAGAACATATGCTAACCCTTATCGAAGCCGGAGCAGATCTCATCGGTGGTTGCTGCGGCACGTCCCCTGCCTATATCTCATGTGTAAAGAAGGCTCTTGAAGAAAGAACAAATCTATGATATAAATAAAATTCGTAAACCAAAGAAGGAGGAAACGCCAATGCGTGTTTTAACCGATCTGCAGCCCAAGGCTGTAATGCATTACTTTGAAGAACTGTGTGCCATTCCTCACGGCTCTCTGGATACCAAGAGAATTTCCGATTACTGTGTCCGCTTTGCAGAAGAACGAGGATTAAAGTATATCCAAGACGCAAACAACAACGTCGTGATCTACAAAGCCGCCACCCCCGGCTACGAAGAGCATCCCACTGTCATTTTGCAAGGTCATTTAGATATGGTCTGCGAAAAGGATCCCGATTGTGACATCGATTTTTCTACCGACGGACTCCGCCTGTGCCATGACAGTGAATATATTTTTGCCAAGGGAACTACCTTAGGCGGTGATGACGGCATTGCAATTGCCTATGCCCTCGCTCTGTTGGATGCCAAAGATTTGAAGCACCCTGCCTTGGAGTGCGTTTTCACTGTTGACGAAGAGATCGGCATGCTGGGTGCAGATGCCATGGATATGTCTGTGCTCAAGGGTCGCCTGCTTCTGAACTGCGACTCCGAGGACGAAGGCGTTCTCACCATCAGCTGTGCCGGCGGTGCCAGAAGTGATTTTAAGGTTCCCGTAACCTTTGAACCTGCCGGAACCTGCTACCGCGTTGCTGTAGAAGACCTCTTAGGCGGTCACAGCGGTGTCGAGATCCACAAGGGCAGAGCCAATTCCAACAAAGTTTTAGGTGAGATCCTCAAAGGTCTCCCCTTCCGACTGGTATCCATCTACGGTGGCAGTAAGGACAACGCCATCCCCCGTACCAGCGTTGCCTATGTTTGCTCCGAAGACAGCGCCTTCCCCAGCCTCTTCCTTGCCCGTTGCGAAGAGATCAGAAAAACCCTTCCCCCAACAGAAACGGAAGTGCATTTCTCCTGCGAGCCCACTTTCTGTCCGGAAATGCTCACAGAAGAAAGCAGTCAAGCTGTCTTAGGTCTCCTTTGGGATCTGCCCAACGGGGTACAGGCTATGAGCAAGGATATTGAGGGGTTAGTCCAGACCTCTCTGAATTTAGGCATTTTGGAAGCAACGGAAGACTATTTCCGCATGGCATTCTCCGTCCGTTCTTCTGTAAACGAAGAGAAGGAAGCCCTTTTGGAGCAATTGCGAGCCTTGGCTAAAAAATACAATGCCGCTTATGAAGAATCCGGTCACTATCCTGCATGGGAGTATCGTAAAGAATCTATTCTCCGTGACACCATGGTAGACACCTACGAGGCTCTCTACGGCAAGAAGCCCATTGTGGAAGCCATCCATGCAGGCTTAGAGTGCGGTCTGTTCTGTGACCGCCTTCCCGGTCTGGATGCAGTTTCCTTCGGTCCTCAAATGTATGATATCCACACCTCCCGTGAAAGATTGAGCATTGCTTCCGTACAGCGGACTTGGGACTATCTTTTAGCTGTATTGGAGAAATTATAATGAAAATTTTCGATGCCCACTGCCATATTTACCCTGCTATCATTGCCGAAAAAGCAGCCGCCGCAACTGCAAAATTCTACGAAGGCTTAGGCATTACCTTAGACGGCACAGTAAAAACTCTCTTTGCCCACAGCGGTGATATTACCATGCATCTGGTACAGTCCGTTGCTACCACACAATCTCAGGTTCACTCTGTCAACAATTTTATTGCCCGTGAGGTTGCCCTGTACCCGGACAGGCTCTATGGCTTCGGCACTCTTCATCAAGAAAGCAGTTCGGAAGATATTCGCCAACTCATGGACTTAGGGCTC
Organism: Faecousia sp.; assembly: GCA_045601945.1. Lineage (GTDB taxonomy): Bacteria > Bacillota > Clostridia > Oscillospirales > Oscillospiraceae > JAZOXB01. The sequence goes on from JAZSAO010000328.1 coordinate 2,469, forward strand.
CATGGCGTAAAGCTTCACCCGGATATTCAGAAATTTCAATTAGATGACCCCCGGATTTTTAGGCTCTGTGAAGAGTTGGAAGCGGAGAGTCTAACGCTCCTGATTCATACGGGAGACATACGCTACGACTTTTCAAACCCAAACCGTCTGATTCCTCTTCTCAAAGCCTTCCCCAAGCTAAAGGTTATCGGTGCCCACTTCGGTGGTCATTCCGTGTGGGATGAAGCTGCACACAGTTTAGCGGGGAAGTATGAGAATCTTTGGGTAGATTGTTCTTCTTCTTTCTTCGCCATGACGAAAAATAAAGCCCGTGACATGATACACACTTTTGGCACCGATCGCGTCCTCTTCGGCACGGACTATCCCATGTGGAGTCCCAAAGAAGAACTAAAGTTCTTCCGCTCTCTGGAACTCCCTCCCGAAGAAGAAGAGGCCATCCTCTGGAATAATGCCGCCGAGTTATTCCATCTGTAATACCGTTTTATTGGATCAGTATACAACACCCCCCTAAAACAGTCAAAAAATGCAGACTGTTTTAGGGGGGCTTTCCGTTTCCGTACAAATACATCCAAACACATCAAGTATGAAGGGATGTTAAATGGATATTTTAATTAGAGCCAGTAGGTCTTTGCCAAAAAATATACTATGATACTTCCGTGGAGCAAAATCATTGCCGGAACACCCATAGCAAACCGCCAATGGCGTGTCTTATGATGATAGTTATGCATAGCAATAAAGGCTCCAACACAGCCTCCCAAAAGAGACAATCCCAAAAGCACGACCTCCGGCACTCTCCACTGACGACGGATGGCGCGTTTTTTGTCCATCGCATAGAGAATGTAGGTTAAAATATTCATAAGCAGGTAATACAGCACATATGCATAAATCAAATATCTGATCCTCCGGAGGTAAGTTTTATGAAAACACAAATTCTGTTCATTATTTCAGCATTTTTCATTTTAGCATTTTCCGGCTGTTCTGTCAACAAAAATCTCCCACAAGAATGTATATCCGACACCATAGAAACCGCAGACGTTCCTGCCATGTACATTGATTCCGATGTTCCTCAGGGCGTTACTCTGAGCCTGTCTCGCGAAGACGGTCGCTATGCGCTCTTTACCCATCCGGACTACGAGATCACCCAGGAAATTTTTACGGCCTCTTCATGGGATGCTGCCTTTCTTCATGTAAGCGGAAGGACCGCAGAAGAACTACGCCCCCTTCTCGTCGGGCAATTCCCCCATGAAAAATATCGTTGTGCATGGACCGTAGCGGGGGAAATCGAAACCGACTTATGTCAGAGTTTGATCTTTTTTGACGGTAGTTTTTATTACGCTATCAGCATTCAATGCGCCGCCTCCCATGCCGAAGAACACGCAGATGCCTTTTCAGACCTCTTATCCGGTGCACAGCTTTGCGGCATTTAACCCTTTGCATACAACCAATCTCACAGGAAAATCATTTTTCCCATCCCCTCTGCATTGACATTTTCCTTTTTCATGAGTAAAATAGCAGAGAGGATGTGATAATACCGTGAATAAAAAGCATTTGTTTGTAACGCTGGGCATACTGGTCATTCTGATTGGAATCCTGCTGGGTCTTCTTTTTGCTTTTGTAGGGCTCTATGGAAAGACCCAAACCAATACCGTCCCACAAAATCATGATACAGATCCAAATACTCTTGTTGCCTATCTAAAAGACAGTTGGCATTTCCAAGACGGAAAATGGGACGGTGCTTCCAATACCATGATTGCCATTCGCACCTGTGACATTACCTATGAAGACGGAAAGAAAATCGGTCCCACCGTTTTTGCCGGGGATCTGTCACCGGAAAGTTACTTGTCCCAAGCCCTGACTATCGCTGCAGATCTCAATTCCCGCTTTTCTACAGAAGATATTACCGTTGCAATTTCCTTCCGCAGTAGTGACGGGTTTGAGTTATTCTCCGTAGACAGTATCGGCAACATTTCCACCTGCTGGAACACAGATGATTGACTTTGTATACCAAAGCACCTTGAAAGGACTATGCCATGATAGATAAAATAAAGAGTCTTTTTGATGAAAAAATGTGGAAATTTCTCTTAGTGGGAATCTTAAACACCTTGGTTGGTCAAGGACTTAGTTTTCTGCTTCTTAATCTCGTTCCCTGGGAAAATTTCCAAGTAGGCAGTACCGCAGCGGTTAATATTTCCAGCGGTATTTCTACAATTCTCGCCAGTATTATGAGTTATTATCTCAATAAGAATTTCACCTTCCGCTATCAAGGCACGGATCGTACCGTTGCTCTCCGATTCACCTTAAATATTGTAATATGCTATATTATCGCCTATAATCTCCTTGCCTCACTTACCGTTCGGATCCTCGCAGGTCAGCCCAAGTGGATCGTCGAGAACGGTTCCATGATCGTAGGTATGTGTAGCTTTGTAGCCTGTAATTACTTCGGTCAGCGTTTCTTTGCTTTCCGTGAAAAGAACCCCCAAGAAACCGAACACAACGAGCCCTAAACTCTCCCGTATTTTCCCACATCGTACCATGGCCAATCTAATTCATTAGCCGAACGTTTCCCTCAGGAGGTGGTATCTGTGGTACGAAAGCGATCCAATAAAATTCTGCCCCCCTACGCTGTTCTGCCCCTACTCCTAACCGCTCTTACAATGTGCTTTTCTTATGGCGGTGCCAAATTATGGCAGCTGTTTGTAGGATTCCCAAACCCAGTCGTATTGGCTCTCCCCATAGACGCTCAACTTCCCTTTCTCCCCTCTTGGGGTTGGGTCTATATCGGATCCTATTTTTTCTGGATCTATATCTATATCACTGCCGCAAGATGCAGCAAAGATCTCGCCTGCAGATTAGCCATTTCCGATATTGCGGGAAAGCTGATCGCCTTTCTATTCTTTCTGGCGTTCCCGACAACCATTGTCCGCCCCGAGATTGCAGGAACAGGATTGACCTCTTTTCTTATGCGAACCATATATACTTTAGACTCTCCCACCAACCTATTCCCCTCTCTCCATTGTTTTGTGCCATGGTTGGGAACTCGCTGTATTTTCTCTGCCAAAAATCTAAAACACAAGGGGATCCATTGCGTATTCTCATTCACGGGAACCATGCTGGTTTTCGCGTCCGTCTTGTTTACCAAGCAGCACGTTGCCGTGGATATTTTAGGTGGGATCCTTGTGGCAGAAACCGGTTTGCTTGTCGCCCGTTTTCCTCCGCTTATACGGCAATTCCATGTATGGAATGACCGCTTCGCAAAAACAAAACTATGTCGCATACTCTCTCTGTAACAAAGATTTTTCACCACTTTTATTAAAAAAGGCTATGTGCTCCCCTGAGAGCACATAGCCTTTTGTATATCATTTTGCAAAGAAGTCTTTTGCGCGATCGGAGTAGGCAAACAGTGCCTTACACAGATCCCCCAAGGTTCCTGTTTTGTTGTTCCCATAAGTTTCTGCGCTGTAATGGATCGTTTCGGAAACCGGACGATCTCCATAATAGACCCGAGCAGAAACTACGGTACGAAGTTCCGCTGCAAGGAAACCGTCAAAGGAGAATGCATACCAATTTTCCTCTTTGCCGTAAGGTGCAACATCCGTAACCCTGATTTCCCGCTGCACTCCATGGATATCCCCATAAGTGAGTTTCATAGACAATTCCTCTGCAGAGCCCAACGCAGGATCTACATCCACCACAAACTTTAAGGTAATTTTGGAATTCAGATCCAGAGACTTTCCGATCCAGACGACAGCAGGATCCTCCATATCTTTCAACCCCCGATTGGTGGGTTCAAAGGTTACAGTATCCAAATCTGTCAACCATGACCGTTGTTCTTCTGTCATTTTGCTATCCACCGGAGCATCTGTACGGTAAGACTTAAAGGTTTGAGCCGCAGAACCGTATCGGAGAAGTTCTGCGCACAATTTTTTCAGTTTAGCCGTACTGTTTGCCTTATTCATCTGAGAATAGGCGTAATCTGCAATGCTGTAGTCATCTGTATTGGAATAGTAAATCTGTCCGTTGTTGGTGCCGTATAGGACAGCGCGAACACGGTCATTCATATGGACAGCCGTTAGTCCCTGTAGGGTAAAGTAATATAAATTTCCCTGCTCCACAGGAAGAATCTTCACACTCTGCGTGCCTGTTTTGACGTTGCCTTCGTATACATCCCGCTCCAGCAGCAGATATACCGTATCCATGTCAAACCCTTCCAATACTGCCTTTTCCACCGCAAAGTTAATGGAAATATCACTTGCCAGATTCAAGGAATGTCCAATTCGAATCTTCTCATCCAAAATCGGTGTCTGGCAAAAATAAGGCTTCAATATAACATCCTTCGTCAAGTTCTTCAGATCTACAAGATTCCCATTTTCGTCCATCCAACCTACAAAAGTCCATTCTCCGTTTTCGTCAGCCTCTTTCGTGGGAAGCGTTCCCGAATAAACAGCTTCTGTGCCAATGGGATGGAAAAGTTTTTGGAGCAGGGTTCCGTCCTCTGCAGTGAATTGTACAATGGCGATCTGCGTGGGAAGTTCCTCTCTGGTACCTGCATACAGGTAGTCCAGAATTACCTGTCCGGTGCCCTTGGACTGCGCCTTGATACTACGGAAACGAACACCGAAGGTATTGATAAAGTCTGCAGCCTTAAATTCCGCAGAAACCGGAATGGTCAGGGTGATCCACTCTCCGTTCTTCAGTTCATACTCCGTCATCATATCATAGGCTCCGCGTCCCACAGACCCATCCAGCGAACGATCAAAGATCACCATTGCCTCCGGTTTGCGACCGGGAACCGTATCACAGCCTTCTGCTTTAAACCGCATTTGAACATACTCTGCCTTCTCCCCATCATAAGCAAGTGCCATCGTAGAGGGCATAGTCGTATTGGGGTGGGTTCCGTTTATAGCCGCCGTCAGGAACCACGGGCCGTACCAACTGTTGCTGACTCCGTAAGCAATGTCCTCTGCCACGGGGATCTTTGCAACCCCCAGCCCATTGTCGATGGTAAAATTCGTCATGGCATCCGTAGCGGTAGAAGTTTCCCTTGCCACCCAAGCAGGCTTTTGCGGAAGGTCAAAGTTATATCCCTTATAGCTTTCCGCCTTGTAACGTTCTTGATCCTTAGGAGTATTGCCGAAGTCAAAGAGAATACTCTGCTCCTGCACAGGCAGACTGTCCTTCGGACCAATATAAACATGATCAATGGTAATCTTTCCGTTCTTGCTTGTATCGTTGACCATGAGATAATAGAAGCCCAAACGAATACTGCTGATCTCGTCCATATCACAGAAACGACCGGTAGGTGCACCGGATACGGAAGCATTGGCATCTACCTCTGCCTGATCAAAGAGATCCAACGTCAAGGTTATATATTCTCCGTCAGAGATATAATTTGCACCGAAATAGTGCGCAACATCAAAGTGCCGTACCTGATCTGCACCATAGTACCACAGGCGGAAGAAGGGATTATAAGTCCCGTGGGACTTGATGTTTTCCAGCTTCAAGCGGATCTGAACGACCTCTGCATATTGGGGATCATACTTTAGAGGGAATTGATTCCCGGCAAAGAGATCCAGCGTAACGGTCTTTCTGGTAGAAGTCTTATCCTCTATCACAAATGCAAAGGTTCCCTCATGGGGATCGACTTCAAAGGAGGACGCTGTGTATTTCTTGTTGTCGTTATCGTAGAGGGCGGCAGTCCAACGCTTGTCGGAGTCAAAGTTAAAGTAGTTGTACTGTGGCTCCAGACGGTAACGGAGTTTATCGGAAGGGGTATCGCTGAAGCCGAAGAACAGTTCTGCGCCACCGTCTTCCACCAGGTCACGCTTCTCTACATGGACAGTGATCCGTCCCAATTCCTGCATAGTGCCGTTGGGATTGATATACTTGATCACTGCAGGATAATCCCCAACAGTATTGGGAGACAGGGTCTTGGTAAATTCCAGACGGAAGGTACCCGGCTCCTTGGTAAGAGAAGCATCATAGTCGATCTCTCCGTTTACGCCAAAAGCAGGGAGTCTGTACTTGACCCGAAGATCGGATACCACATGGCTGATGATCTCATTCTGGGGCAAGCCGGGATAAACATAATAGTCGGAATGTCCTGTCCAAGAAACATACATATCCGACGGGGTCTCTTCGTAGAGATACAAACGGGTTTTAAGATAATGGCACTTGTTCCGTGCCTGACTATAGGTTAGCTTGGCAACGCCCCAACCGTTATCCTCCAAAACGTCTCCGTCTCGATACAGGGGATAATAGGTGCCGTTGCTGTGCCGATAAATCAGGAAAGTTCCGCCGTTCATTTGATCCATCCAAGTTCCCTTACTCGTGGATTCCATTTGGTTATGAACTCCGGTCCAAGATCCATACATACCGACAGATTGGAAGGTATCATTATAGCCGAAGTACATACCGGTATTTTGGGTAGATGTGCCCCAATATCCGCCGGTCCCTCTGTGAATGGTAACACTGTAATTACCATAGTTGGGAACGATGGCATCACTCTTGGTAGTATGATCGCTATATTGGATCTGCCAATTCACCAAACCGCGTTGAGAGGCTCCCAAATAGTATGCATCATCAATATAGTGAGCCGGCATGGCTCTGGATGCACTTCCTGCGGCCGTATCGTAGGCCATGATCCAGTCTGTAGTATGATCTACGATGGCATAGGCATTCGGACCTGCTTGTAATTCCTTGGCGCGGCTATAGCGGTAAAACTGCTCCGAAGCCTTCATTTCTTGAGAAGTTACAGGGTTTGCATTCCGAACATCATAGGTAGTCAGGCCCCAGTTTCCATATTCAAATGTCACATGAGGCTTCCGATAGAATATCCCCTTGTCCCCACGATAGCCAACGGTCTCATTCCCGGCAAAATAGATATCCGTCAGACTATCGATTTTAATAATGTAATTAAAGACCTTGCCTCTTGTATAGGCCGACTGCTTGCTCAAATTGGCAAATGCAACGGTTGGCTCAACGGTTTTGACCAAGGTGGTATGATCGTCCAACAGATGGTGGGGAAGCTGGAGAATATCGCTCTTGAGGTCTGCAGCGGGATACATAGCCATGAGATCTGCATCCGCCTTTTCCAAGTCTCCCAGCCACAAGGCGGTTTTTCCATCGAACGTCATACGCAGAGCCATGCTGGTATTGTTATCATTGCTGTAATTGAGACAGGCGGAATCTCTCACGATCAGCTTATTGCTGCTGTTGGGCTTGTACCAGTCATCAATGGTATAAAGTACATCAAAGGTAACACCTGCAATGGTAAAGCGTTCTCCTGTGTGGGGTTTATAGTAGCGTGCATTCGGATAGAGTTTTCCCACTTGATTCAGAGCCTGCTCATTGGTGTCCCCTGCTTCTACAAGGTCTGTGTTATAAATAATATTTTTCAAGTCGAAAGCATGGCTGTATTTCGTGAGAAACCGAGAAAAACCTACGCTATGGTCATTATGAATATGGCTGATGTGCCATCCACTGACAACGATCTTCTGTCCTTCCGGCAAGCCGGTAATCTCTCGGCAGAAGGCATACAGATCTTCCATTGCCCGTTCGCTCATCTGGAGTTTATTTCCTCCGTCGATTACAAAGAGGCTATTATCCGGCATCTTAACGATCTGCATAGAGCCATTGGGGAAACGGCGCTGAATACCCAACTCTGTAGAAGTATAGGCATATCCATTATCAGGATAGGTCAATCCGTATAAATAGACTTCTGTCGTTCCGTTTCCTTTGCCGTCATAATAGAAGCCCTCTACGGTATCCTTATGAGTGTCTACAATAATGCGGGTCTGACTGCTAAAGGGTACAAAATAGGTATAAACGCTGTATGTGCCGTCGGGAGAAAGGAATTTAGCATAGCGGTTAGAGCCGCTTTGAGCCGCCAGTGTGCGAGACCACACCTTGGAGTAGCCGTTGCTCGTGAGTTTGGTGCAGTAGTTGTTAAACTGGGTAGCAGTCGTTCCCTTAACGATCTGCATCTTGGAGCGGTTCTCTCCGTCATGGTAGCTGATATTATCGCCACCGTCATAAGTCATCCAAGTAGAAGCCGTTCCTCCGGAATAGGCGGGAACAGAAATGGACGTGATCGCCGCTGCCCGTGTGGCAGGCTTCTCTGCATCCGCCTGTGCTGTGCTTGCTGTCCCAATGACAGGTAGGATCCCTATCAAAAGGCATACAAGCAACACAACCCCTACGCATCGAGTCATTGTCTTCATAAAATACTCCTTCCAAAATATATCTGTCTTTATACACTGTGTTTTTTCCGCCGAGTATCTTTATACTCGGTGGAAAGGTGCAAGGTTTTTTGCGGCGAAACCGCAAAAAACCTTGCACTTGAACAACGCATAACAGTCCTGAAAGCCTTGGCTTTCAAGGACATTTGCGTTGTTCAGTACACATTATCATAGTCAGATTATCGGGATATTAGCCGACACGAACAATACATTCAAATTCCAGTTCGCCGTAAATGACACGAATCGTGGTCGTTCCTTCAGCCAAAGCCCTGACATAGTTATCCACAACTTCGCAAATGGCAGCATTATCCACTACGTAAGAGATGTCATCAATATGTTCACTCTCAGAGTTATACAGGAACAAGGGGAATTTATCCCCCACATCAACAGTAACGTCCGTGCTTTCCAGATGTGCGCCCTCAGCGTTGTTGTTTGTTGTTTCTTCGGAAATATCACAACGTACCGTCACTTGTGCCGTAGATCCATTCACATCACAGGTAATGGTAGTCTGCCCGGTAGCCACAGGCTTTACAACACCCTGCGCATCTACAGTCGCAATTCCTTCGTTTCCGCTCATCCATATAACCGTAGCCTCGTCAGGCAGATTTGCGACCTTCAGGGTAACAGATTCATCCATGGTAGTAAATTCTACTTCCTGCCAATTCAGTTCCGGAACGTAGTCGCTTGTCGATTCTGTGGGCTGGCCGTCTATTTCAGAAGAGGTCACCGCAACAGGGATAGCCATAGTTTGGTTGCCACAACTGACGGTAATTGCCGTATTTCCTTCTGCAACAGAAGTGACCGTAAAGGTAGCACTTTTCAGTTCTGTTCCCTCAGCGGTCACTGCACTGTCGGATATAGACGCAACAGCGGGATCATTGCTGGTACAATACAGTTTTTCCTCGCAAGAAAGGTTCACACTAACAGTTAATTCCTGCGTTTGTCCCACTTTTTCAAAGGTTAGGCGAGCAGGCTCTGCCAAAAGTTCTGTGCAACTTACATTCACCGATACTCCTGTCTGTGTTTCCCGTTCTACTGAATTTTCCAGTCCGGGGAACCACCCCAGCATATCCGCAATGAACCAGAATAAAACCAATGCTGCAAGTCCCAGAAAGATCAAAGTCCCGACTAAGAAATACTTACGGTTCGCACCGACATTCTCCCCACTTTTATTGGATCTCTTTTCCACTTTTCCGGAAGAGGTTTTTTTAGTGGCATACTTTCCGCCTTTCTGTCTACGCTTGCGTTCCTCCTCGCTAATGCGCTCTCGTCGCTGTGGAATAACAAAATCTTCGGATCTCTTCGTGCTTCCGCACAGGGGACACTTTTCCTGTTCCGCAGGATAAACTGTGGCGCAATAATAACATACTGCTCTTTCTTCCATAAATTTTAAAGCCTCCTTTAGAAATAAAAGAATCATTCTTTAAGAATCATTCCCATCATTTTGCATTTTACAAGACATTTTCAAGAATTTCGGGCTGTCATCCTCCCCTCTTTTTTCATATAATAACATTTTCTTTCGAATATGACAAGAATCTTACTTGATTTTTTTCAAAAAATATCATAGTATATAATAGTGAGAATTTGATTTTGTATAAGGAGGCGTATTTGATGTCCGATTTCAGAATGGTCTCGCCGCTTCTCGATGGATATACCGTAGACAAGACAGTCATGACTCAGCGCGATCGAACTTGGTATTCAGTGACACATATTGCAACCAAGGAGCAGTTCGTTCTGAAGCATCTGTCTGTGCCTGCATCCGATGCGCAGGTTCGTGCATTGATCCTGTCCGGCATCTACACAAATGAGAATGATGTTCTTGCTTACTATACCGCCCTTGTGTCGGATATAAAGCGAGAATTGGAGTTGGGGAAAAAGCTGTCCGAGACAGAATGCTTTGCAGGTCCCGTAGATTATCAGATCGTACAAAAGACCGATGCCATCGGTTATGACATCTACATTCTACAGTCACTGCAAATTCCCCTAAATGAACTCATTAGTCGCAACGGCATGACCCATCTGCGCGCAATCAACCTCGGCATAGATATTTGTGATGCTATTATTGCCTGTCGCGAAGCCGGTTATTTGTTCGCTAACCTAAAACCCGACAACATTTTCTTGCTTCCCTCCGGGAAGTTCATGTTGGGTGACTTAGGCCTGGTCCCCCTCAAAGATCTGGAATATGCCAGTATTTCCGAAGAGTACATTGGCCCCTTCTCCCCTCCGGAGTTGTTCGATATTTCCGGCATTCCAAACCTAACCTTGGATCTTTATTCCTTAGGAATGGTGCTTTATCGAATCTATAACGGTAACCACGGTCCTTTCGAAGACGAGAACACCGATGTAACCATGGCCGATAAGCTTCGCCTAAGCGGCAAGCCCCTTCCCACCCCTATTTATGCAGATTATGAACTAGCCGGGATCATTACCAGAGCCTGTTCTTATCGCATTCCCAGCCGCTACAGTTCTCCCGAACAATTGAAGGAAGATCTGCTCCATTATCTCCAGCGAAACCAGATCCCCGACAGCTTGATCGTACCTCCTCTGGTTGTAGATCCGGAACCCATTGTAGAAGAGCCTGAACCTATAGAAGATGAGCCGCTTCGCATGGTGGATGCAGAGGAGTTAGATGCTGCCTTTAAAGCAAGCTTTGCTCCCAGTTCCGAAAATGCAGGAACCGATGTTCTCACGCTTCCCACCAACGAGGCCAAAGAACCCGAAACAAAGGAAGCACCTGTTGCAAAAGAAGCACAGGCTGTAGAAGTACCGGCTGCCGAAAAAGCACCCGTTGTAGAAGAAGCACCGGCTGTAGAAGTACCGACTGCCGAAAAAGTACCTGTTGCGGAAAAAGCGCCGGTCGCTGAAGAAGCACCCGCTACAGAAAAAGCACCGGTCGCTGAAGAAGCACCCGCTACAGAAAAAGCACCTGCTGTGGAAAAAGTTCCCGTTGCAGAAGAAGCACCGGTCGTAGAAAAAGCAGCCGCAGAAACACCGGCTGTAGAAAAAGTACCGGCAGCTGTAGAGGCACCTGCTACAGAAGCACCGGCTGCAGAAAAGTCTTCCACTGCACCTGCAGATGCAGCTGCCTCTGTCAAAGAAAAGAAGGATGAACTTCTATCTGCCAACACGGTTTCCGGCCCCAAGATGCCCACAGGCAATCTTAAAATGAACAAAAAGGGAAGGCGTTCCCGCAGACATAAAAACCTTGTTGTAGAAGTTCCCGATGATTCCAACGAGAACAAGTCTGTAGCACCGGAATCCAAGATCCCTGTTACTATCCATATGGGCGACGCCTCTTCTGATGTGTCTTCCACCAAGGTTGCAGAACCCCCTGCAAAAGAAGAAAAGCCTGCTGATCCCCCCTTTACAAAGACTGTGGATGCTTCCTCTACTTCCCCGTCCGACGAAGAGATGGATATCGATCGCCTGATTGCCTCTGTCAACGAAGTCGTAGGCCCGGCCGATCCCGTAGAATTATCCCATCCCAAAAAGGCAGATGGTCAGTCTCTTACCATGCACGTGGCTCCTGCCGATTCCGGTTATTATGATCCTTATCAGGATCAGCCGCAGGAAGACCCGGTCGAACCGAGGAAACGGAAATCTTCCAATTGGCTTCCCATTACCATTGTTACTCTTTTGACCGTTGCGTTGATTGGAGTCATCGCATTCCTGCTGAACAACTACTATGTTAACATCACAACTCTGGAACTTCTGTCTCACAGTACCGAAGAACTGACAGTTGAACTCGTGACTCCGGATGCACAGGATTGCTTTATCGTTACTTGTACCGATAACTACGGTAACTCTTATCCCCGCACCATCGACGGAAGCAACTACACCTTCAGTGGTCTGAGAGAGAATACAGCGTACACCGTCACTGTTATTGCTTCAAAATACCACAGACTCCGTTCCGGAAAGTCATATACCATAACCGTCAAAACACCCGGTACCACCAAGATCTCCGATTTCAGAGCAAGACGTGGCACGCAGGCCGGTGATATCGTTTTGAATTTCTCCAGTGAAGGTCCCAGCCCCGAAGTATGGCAGTATACTTATACCGATTCCAACGGTGTTCTCAGCGGCCCCTTCCCCTTCAACGATCATACCGCATTGGTTGCCGGTTTGGAAGAAGGCAAAACCTATACCTTCTCCATTGAATCTCCCAGAGATTTGTTCCTTTCCGGTGAAACCACGGTAGAGTACACCCTCCTGCCCATTGTCAATGTAACTGCATTCCATATCGAAGATGTTCATAACTCCACCGTCTCCATTGCTTGGGGTTGCGAGGAGAACTTCCCCGAAACATGGACCGTTACCTGCGAAGGCGGTGACTACAGCAAAACTTTGACTACCGCAGATCTGAAGATCTCCTTCACAGATCTGCCGGATCTAGAAAGAGCCTATACTTTCTCCGTCAGCGCCCTTGGTATGGACGAACCTGCTGTTCTCGAACTTCCTGCTAACCCCGTGATTCTGGAAGATCTAAAGGCGGAATACCAAGAAGACGGAACTGTAAAGGTCAGCTGGACTACTCCTGCCGGCGTTCCCACAAGCGGATGGCATCTAACCTATAATACCGTGGGCAATCTCCATGTTCCTTATTTGGTCAGAGACATCACTTCCGACTCCGTAACTCTTACGGGTCTGATCCCCAACGCAGAGTACGAAATCACGCTTCATTTAACAGCAGAAGACGCCTCCCTCGCTCTGTTCGGTGAAACCACGACCACATTGATCACTCCCAAAGCCGAAGCATTCAACGGCTATGATATTGATCCTACTCCCATTTTCGGAAACGATTCCGGCAACCTCTCTCTCTGGCTCTGCCCCGAAAAGGAAGATTGGACCTATACCGATTTGGAAAAGACCAGAACGGAGTTCACCAAGGATGAAAAGATCGCAGTCTGTCTTCAGGTAGACAGCGTTTCCGCCTCCGAAGAAACTGTATCTCTAATGTACGTCATTCGTAATGAAGCCGGTCAAGTCGTCACCGATGAGACCCAAGAGTTTACATGGAATTCTCTGTGGTTTGAGCGTCGGCATGCCAATGCAGTCCCCCTGCCCAAGGAAGTTGGCGAAAGCAACTCCCTCCCCGGCAAGTATACCTTAGAGGTCTATATTAACGGTCTGCTGCTCCTGCAGAGAGACTTTACCATCGTCTAAGCAGACTCACTTATCCCCACAACGTTCCAACATAGGACACATTGGCTCCTCCCGGAGGGCGAGGAGCCATCAAATCCCTTCTATTGCGGGGCTTCTCCCGTATAGATATTGACACCCTACCAATCAGTGAAAAGGAGGAACACAATGCAAAACTGGTTCGTCGTTGTCATGGGCATCGCAACTGTCTTCGTCGCTTTGATTTTGATCATCGGTCTGTGCTATCTCTTAGCTTTGGCCTGTAAAGAAAAAGAATCCAAGTCCGAACCCGTAGCTGCCCCCGTCTCCGAAGAGGCGATTCCCAACAGAGCAGAATTTGTCGCCGCCGTCAGCGCCGCCATTGCTGAATACAGCGGTACCGATGCCTCTGCGATCCGTATTCTGTCCATCAAGAAAATCTAAAAAAATTATTTGATGAAAGGTGAAATTATCATGAAGAAATATCGCGTCAACGTAAACGGCTCTCTCTACGAGATCGAGATTGAAGAAATGTCCGCTCCCGCAACCATGTCCGCTCCCAAGGCTGCTCCCAAGGCTGCTCCTGCTGCCGCCGCTCCCGCAGGCGGTGCTCAGGTCAAGGCTCCCATGCCCGGCACCATTCTGGATGTTAAGGTTCAGAACGGTCAGTCTGTTAAGAAGGGCACTGTCCTGTGCATCTTGGAAGCAATGAAGATGGAAAACGAAATTCAGGCTCCCTGTGATGGCAAGATCACTTCCCTCAATGTTCGCAAGGGTGACAGCGTCGAGACTCAGGCTCTGATTTGCACCATCGGTTAATGGATCCTTTCTTCCGGAGGATGCATATATGTTAAAAAACAGAAACAACAGACGCAAGGGTCTGATGGGGCTCCTTGCTCTGGCAGTGCTGGTCTGCCTGTGCTTTGCATTGGCTGTTCCCGCTTTTGCTACTGAGGAGACAGGAAATGTTCTCCTGATTGCCCCCGCAGAAGGAACTGCAGAAAAAACCAACGGAGAAGCTGTAGAAGAATTCGTCAACGAGACCGGAATCATGAAGCTGATCAGCAACCTTGATTTCAAGTCCCTGATCATGATCTTCCTGTCTTTCTTCCTCATGTATCTCGCAATCGGTAAGGGCTTTGAGCCCCTGCTGCTCCTGCCTATCGCATTCGGCATGCTGCTGACAAATCTTCCCGGTGCAGCTATGTTCCATAGTCAGATCTTTGAAGGTGGCCACATTCATTGGGAAATGTTCAAAGACGGCGTTACTTTGGCTGACGGCACTCACGAATCTATCGGTCTTATCGACATCCTGTACTTAGGCGTCAAGCTGGGCATCTATCCCTGTCTGATTTTCGTCGGCGTCGGTGCTATGACCGACTTCGGTCCCCTGATCGCCAATCCCAAGAGCCTGCTTTTGGGCGCAGCTGCACAGGTCGGTATCTTTGTTGCTTATCTGGTTGCTGCAACGCTCCTTGGCTTTACCCAGCCCGAAGCTGCTTCCATCGGCATCATCGGCGGTGCAGACGGCCCCACTGCCATTTACACCACTTCCATTCTGGCACCTCATCTTCTTGGACCCATCGCCATTGCCGCTTACTCCTACATGGCACTGGTCCCCGTGATCCAGCCTCCCATCATGCGCGGTCTCACCTCCACGCAGGAGCGTCGGATCCGTATGGCTAATCTCCGTCCTGCTTCCAAGAAGGAAAAGATCCTGTTCCCCGTTGCCGTTACTTTCTTTGTATGGCTCTTGGTTCCCAGCGCTACACCTCTGGTAGGATGCCTCATGCTCGGCAACTTGTTCCGCGAGTGCGGTGTTACCGACAGATTGGCTAAGACCGCGCAGAACGAACTGATGAACATCGTTGTTATCTTCCTCGGCATCTCTGTTGGCGCAACCGCCAAGGCCGAAAGCTTCCTCGATTGGGCTACTTTGGGGATTCTCCTCATGGGTATTGCCGCATTCGCAGGCGGTACTGCCAGCGGTGTTCTCCTTGCAAAGTTCATGAACCTGTTCTTGCCGGAAGGCAAAAAGATCAACCCCCTCATCGGCTCTGCCGGTGTTTCCGCAGTTCCCATGGCCGCTCGCGTATCCCAGAAGGAAGGTCAGAGGGAAGGTCCCTCCAACTTCCTCCTCATGCACGCCATGGGCCCCAATGTGGCAGGCGTTATCGGCTCTGCAGTTGCAGCCGGCGTTCTGATTGCACTCTTCAAGTAAGGAGGACTTTTCAATATGGCTAATAAGAACCCCTTAAAGATCACAGAAACCATTCTCCGTGATGCTCACCAATCTCAGGCCGCAACCCGTATGCGGATCGAGGACATGATCCCCGCTCTGGAACTGCTGGATAATATGGGTTACTGGTCCTGCGAATGCTGGGGCGGCGCTACCTTCGATGTATGTATGCGTTTCCTCAACGAGGATCCTTGGGAAAGACTTCGCACGATTAAGAAGCATATGCCCAAAACCAAACTGCAAATGCTCTTCCGTGGTCAGAACATTCTGGGCTACAAGCATTATGCAGATGATGTTGTAGAAGAATTCTGCAAGAAGTCCATTGAAAACGGTATTGATGTCGTTCGCGTATTCGATGCTCTCAACGATATCCGCAACCTGCGCAAGGCTGTTGAATCCGTTAAAAAGTACGGCGCATGGGCAGAGGTCGCTCTGAGTTTCACTGTCAGCCCCGTGCATAATGACGATTACTTCGTAGGCGTTGCCAAAGAACTGGAAAAGATGGGCGCCGACTCCATCTGCATTAAGGATATGGCAAATCTTCTCCTTCCCTACCACGCATTCGAACTGGTCAAGAAGCTGAAAGATAATGTCTCCGTTCCTATCCATATGCACACGCATAACACCGCCGGCACCGGCGATATGGTCAACCTCATGGCCGCACAGGCAGGTGTCGACATCGTTGACTGCGCACTGTCTCCCATGGCAAACGGCACCTCCCAGCCCGCTACCGAGGCTCTGGTCGCCACTTTGGAAGGCACCGATCGCGATACCGGTCTGGATCTGGTCAAGCTGAACGAGGCCGCCGCTCACTTCCGCAAAGTTGCTGAGAAGATGAAGAAGGAAGGCACTCTGGATCCCAAGGTTCTGAATGTTGATACCAAGGCTCTGATGTATCAGGTTCCCGGTGGTATGCTTTCCAATATGCTCGGCCAGCTGAAGCAGGCAGGTCAGGAGGACCGCTACTATGACGTTCTGGCAGAGGTTCCCCGCGTTCGTAAGGACTTCGGTTATCCTCCCCTCGTCACTCCTACCAGCCAGATCGTTGGTACTCAGGCCGTTATGAATATCATCGGCGGTGAACGCTACAAGATGGTTCCCAAGGAATCCAAAGGTCTCCTCCGTGGCGAATACGGCAAGCTCCCCGGCAAGGTCAACGAGGAAGTCCGTAAAAAGTGTATCGGAGATGACAAGGTCATTACCTGCCGCCCCGCTGATTTGATCCAGCCCGAACTTGCAAAGTATCGCAAAGAGGCCGGCGCTCTTGCAAAGTGCGAAGAAGATGTTCTGTCCTACGCACTGTTCCCCCAGGTTGCTTCCAAGTTCTTGGAGAATCGAAACAACCCGCAGTCTGCTGCCCCCGCAGCAAAGGTTGCCGATCCCAATGCCGTCCGTGAGCTCTATGTAGAGGACGCAGGTAACTAATACAAATCCTAAAAACAGGGCGTTATCCGAGAGGATACCGCCCTGTTCACCGTAAAAGTCGTTTAAAATTCCGACCCGTTCAAAAAACGCGAGACAAAGATGCAGACCGCCCTGTCAAAAGGCGGTCTGTATCTTTGTCTTATCCTCGGCTCTTTTCTTTTCCGTCAAAGCCGTGGATCCAATCAGACTTAAAGTAGAAAATCAAATAGGCAATTGTGCTTACCGTCCATGTTAAGGGATATGCACTGAAAATCACCCAGCTGTCCTGTATAATAGGCACCATGGTTTGAATATACAGCACGCGAAGCACACACCATGCACCCAACATAATGAACATGGGAATCATTGGTTTTCCCGCGCCACGCAGAACAGCCGCGATACAGTGGGACATAGACAGACAGCAGAAGAACAATGCCTCTACCCGAATCTGCTTAATTCCAACCGCAACCGCGCCGGGATCGTTCTTAATGAACAGTTCCATAAGAGGTTTGGCAAAAATGAGCATTAACACACCTATCAATTCTGCCGTGACCACAGCGCAAATAATGCCGAATCGCACACCTTTTTTCGTTCTGTCGTATTGCTTCGCTCCCAGATTCTGACCAACAAAGGTAGTCAATGCCATGGTAAAGCAAGTGACAGGCAGGAAAGCAAAGCCCTCCAGCTTTGCAAAGGTTCCACAGCCGGACATCGTCTCTCTACCAAAGCTGTTAATATTCGTTTGAACAATGACATTTGCAAATGCAATGATCGAATTTTGAACACCGGCCGGAAGACCATAGCGAATGGTTTCTGCCATATGGTGCCAACTAACTCGCAGTTCGCTAAACCGTAGCCGGTATACATCCTGTACCCGAAACAGCTGAATT
>JAZSAO010000329.1:0-1840 GCA_045601945.1 Faecousia sp.
AGACCTCTATCACCTCGCCGTTCATCTTGGTGATCCGGTACACAACGTTGGGCACGGTGGTGATCAGGTCTAAGTTATATTCTCGTTCCAGACGCTCCATAATGATCTCCATATGGAGCAGACCCAAGAAGCCGCAACGGAAGCCAAAGCCCAAAGCAATGGAACTTTCCTGTGCATAGTCCATGGAAGCATCGTTCAGCTTCAGCTTTTCCAATGCATCACGGAGATCTCCGTATTTACTGCCGTCGGCGGGATATACACCGGAATAAACCATGGGCTGTACCGTCTGATAGCCGGGGAGCGCCTCGGTACAGGGACGGGCAATTTCTGTAACAGTGTCACCCACACGGGTGTCTGCTACGTTTTTAATAGAAGCGGTGAGATAGCCGACCTCGCCGGCTCCCAAGCCGTCACAGGGGATCATGCCGGCAGGGTGGAGCGTACCAACCTCGACGACCTTATATTCTGCGCCGGTAGCCATCATACGGACTTCCATACCGGGACGGAGTACGCCGTTCTTCACACGGAGATAGACGATAACACCACGGTAGGAGTCATACTGGCTGTCAAAAATCAGAGCCTGCAGAGGAGCCTCCCGATCACCGGTAGGCGCAGGGACATTCTGCACGATATCCTCCAAAACGGAACGGATATTGATGCCGTTCTTTGCAGAGATCTCCGGAGCGTCCATGGCAGGGATGCCGATAACATCTTCTACTTCCTGCTTGACTTCCTGAGGTCTGGCAGAGGGCAGGTCGATCTTGTTGATCACAGGGAGAACTTCCAGCCCTGCATCAATGGCAAGGAAGGGATTGGGAAAGGTCTGGGCTTCGAAGCCCTGAGAAGCATCTACTACCAGAATCGCACCTTCGCAAGCAGCCAGAGAACGGGATACCTCGTAGTTAAAGTCCACGTGCCCCGGGGTGTCAATGAGATTCAAGGTATAAGTTTCTCCGTCATCGGCGGTGTAGTTCAGCTTGACAGCGGTAGCCTTAATGGTAATGCCACGCTCTCTTTCCAGTTCCATAGAGTCTAAGATCTGGTGCTCCATGTCACGTTTTTCCACAGTCTTACATTCTTCCAACAGGCGGTCAGCCAAGGTGGATTTACCGTGGTCTATGTGGGCAACAATGGAGAAATTTCGGATTTTGTTCATTTCGGTCATATTGCAATACCTCGTAATATGGTTTATGGGGTGAGATTATTTAATAAATTTATCGATGGCAGCTATCAGATCCTCTACGGTCTTTTGATCACCGTGCTCTACAGCTTCCACCACGCAGTGGGAAATGTGATCCTGCAAGATCAGCTTGGCAGTATTGTTCAGTGCGCCCCGAACCGCTGCCATCTGGGTCAAAACCTCGGCGCAATCCGCATCGGCCTCTACCATTCGTTTTACCTTTTCCAAATGTCCAATGGCACGGGAAAGACGGTTCACAACAGCCGCCCGATGCTCCGGACTGTGGGTATGACCGTGACCGTGGTCATGGTGGCAAGAATGTTCATGATCATGATCGTGATTATGGCTGTGAGAATGCGCGTGGGCATGATAATCGTTATCCATAAATAGCACCTTCTGTCTTTAGAGACTTGCTTTCCTATATATCTGCATAATTATATCACATATTTTCTCTAAAGAAAAGAGGAAAATGCAGATTTCTCCCCTTCAGGGCAAAATACCCTTTGCCGCTCTGTTGGATATCTTCGATTTTCCCTTAGCCCGGTTGCTTTTAAACTTCAAATTTTCGTTTATGGAACTGTTCCCCAAGTTGGTAAAGGCCCTTGCCTCTCCAATGGGAGAGGTGCCGCGACTGCGGCGGAGAGGGCAGTAGGGATTCCC
>JAZSAO010000330.1:0-21542 GCA_045601945.1 Faecousia sp.
GTATTCTCATTGCCGCCTTAGGCGCAGTTAACGACGTAGCTATGAGTATCAGTTCTGCTATGAACGAGCTGATCACCGTAAACCCCAACCTGACCCGTAAGGAACTGTTCAAATCCGGAATGGCCATCGGTCGGGACATGGTAGGCACCATGACCAATACCTTGATCCTCGCCTTTGTAGGTTCGAGCCTGATCGTTATGATCTATCTGGTTTCTCTGGAGCCTTCTTACCAGCAACTCATGAGTACCGGATATCTGTCCGTTGAGGTGGTACAGGGTGTAGCAAGTTCCGTTGGTGTTATTCTTGCGGTTCCCCTTTCCGTCTTAATCGGAACCGTCCTTTACGGCAGCAGGAAAGGAAAGAAAACCGAAAAACCTGCGAAAAGAAAGTAAACCCCATCCTATACAGCTTTTCTTCCCTAACTTCTAAAATTTCAACTTGACAATTCGCAAGAAATAAGGTAGAATAACCCTTGCGAATCGCTACTGTGGCTCAGTCGGTAGAGCAGCTGATTCGTAATCAGCAGGTCGCCGGTTCGAGTCCGGCCAGTAGCTCCATTTTAAGGCTTAGAATCTTAGGATTCTGAGCCTTTTTTCTTTGTTTTGGAACTTTTGAGAATTACAATTTAAAGGTAATATCCCTGTGTACCACAGTGTACCACTTTTGTACACATTAGTATAAGATCGAATATTGACAGGCTCGGTTTTATATGGTATTCATATATTTGTGGAGGATTATATTCTTACACACAAAGGAAATCCGTATCCCGAATAAAAACACGAAACGCAAAGCCGCTTTAAGAAAAGAAAGGCTCTCGCATCACAAACAAGCAACAGGAGAAGATGTTATGCTAAAGAAAGCCCTTGCCATTGTTCTCATCCTGTCCTTTCTGACAGGACTGTTCCCTCTGTTCTCTCCTCTGATAGCGGAGGCTGCCACCACGAAGGAAACCATTTCTGTTTCCCCCGCATCTGTTACCGAGCTTTTTAATGCCCGGTCTAAGGACGTTCACCCCAGGATCCAAGCAGATAGCCGGGATTTTGACAGAATCCGAAGTCTGGTTCAATCGGACCCCTATATCAGATCCTGGTACACGGGGATGTATAAATACAGTGTAGATATTCTCTCCATCCCTGTATACGATTACCCCGTTGCTGATGGAAAGTTCCTCAGCACCGCTAACGAGACCACCAAGCGGATCACCTGGCTGACCATGGTCTACTACATCAGCGGCGAGCGGCAGTTTGCCGACCGTGCGGTTGCGGAGCTTCTGAACGCTTGCTCCATATCCGCATGGGATCCGGACAGCTTCCTTGGGGTAGCACAAATGAGCTACGGCGTAGGCATCGGTTATGATTGGCTGTATCATTACCTTACAGAAAGCCAGCGAAAGACCGTTGTGAAATCCATCTATGAAAATGCGATCTCCACCCAGGATTCCCCTCACGAATGTATGCAATGGATCAGCAATTGGGGGCCCTGGTGCAACTGTGGTCTGGCTGTTGCTGCAGCAGCGGTTTTCGAGAACTATCCCAGCCAATGCGCCAAAATTATTTCCAATGCCATAAGCAACATCCAGCTTTCCTTTGTGTATGGGCCCGGCGGCTCCTATCCGGAGGGACCTGCCTATTCTACCGTTGGTCTGAGCTTCACAGCAATGTTCTGTGATGCTATGGTCAACCTTCTGGGCACGGATTTCGGCCTGTCCGATACAGCGGGCATTCGGGAATCCGGTCGTTTCCTCATGGGTACCAACGGGTATATGAGCACCTTCAATTTCGGCGACGGCGAGTCCCCTCTTCAGAACAACGCTGCCATGTTCTGGTATGCCTCACGGTTCAATATGCCGGAGTTATCCCTGTATCAACGGGAGTACCAGACCCACAACGGCCGCTACGATGTATACCTGTCTATGCTGTGGTATGATCCGGAGCTTGTAGCAGGGATGGCGCTGTCAGAGCCCCAGTTAGATTATCTGATGCGGAATGATCATTATGAGAGTATTGCCTCCTTCCGCAGCTTCCCCGGAGATGATGCCATGATCTTCACCGCCATGAAATCCGGGTACAATCAAACCAGCCATTCCGACTTGGACATCGGCACCTTCGTCATGGAGGCCATGGGCGAGCTCTGGTTTATGGATCTGGGAAAGGACAGCTACAGCCTAAGCGGCTACGGCAATGTGGCAAAGGATGCCCGATGGACCTACTACCGCAAGCGAGCCGAAGGCCAGAACACCATCGTGGTCAACCCCGACTCTACAGGTGGTCAGGTCAGAACAGCAAGATGTCAGATCACAGATTACACCAGCGCCTATGACGGCGGACACGCTACAGTCAACATGCTCGGCGCCTATGACCAATACGGTGTCAGTTCTATACGCCGCTCCTTGGCTCTCTTCGATAACCGCAGCCGTGTGCGGCTGAGAGATGAGATCACCTGTACAAAAGCCTCAACGATCTACTGGTTCGCTCATACGGATGCAAATATCTCCATCTCCTCCGACGGAAAAACCGCCACTCTGACCAAGAACGGCAAGACTCTCCTGGCACAGATCGCAACGCCAAGTGAAGCAAAGTTCACCGCCATGAACGCACAGCCCCTGTCTACTTCCCCCAACCCTTCCGGACAAAACACAAACGAAGGGATCCGGAAGCTTGTGATCAAGCTGACCAAGACAACCCAGACAAACATCACCGTTTTCTTCACTCCCCTCCTTGATCCAACGGATGGGGAAAAGGAGCTGCCCACTATGGGGGTTTTCAACACAGACCAGCTCCTCCATTGGTATGATCCCTCTACCACCCTCACCCCAACAGAGGAGGGCGTATATGAGATCTATAACCCAGAGCAGCTTTGCCTCCTGTCTGATATGGTAGCAGGGGGCGAGACCTTCGCAGGGAAAACCGTTCGTTTGATGCAGGATATTGATCTCAAGGAACGGAGCTTCCGTCCCATTGGAGGAAACGAAAGCGGTGTAGCATTCTCCGGTATCTTCGACGGGAACGGTCATACAGTAAAGAATCTCCTCATATTCGAGCCCTCCGGGGAATTCGTAGGCTTTTTCGGAAATGTAAGAAACGGTGAGATCCGCTCCTTTGGTATTGACAGCGGCACCGTCACCGGAAGCATAGGCGTAGGAGGCCTCTTAGGCTTAGGTCACAATGTAACTGTAACAGAGTGCTATAACCGTGCAAATGTTATTGCTGCCAAGGGCTTCAGCGGTGGTCTCATAGGTCGGTTGGGCGGCACCTGCTCTGTAAGCAATTGCTATAACAATGCCTATGTCGACACCTCCGATAAAATTGCCGGCGGAATCGTAGGCTTCCTTGCCGGCGGTACCAAGGCAACCATCCAAAACTGCTATCATGTAGGCAATCTGACGGATACTGCAGGCAGAATCGGTATGATCGGCTACTACGGTACCGGGAGCAGTAACCCCATCTCCGGGATCACTGTGAAAAACTGCTGCTCTACGGTTCCTGTGAAGAGTGCCGAGATCTCAAATAACAGCACCTTAGAGAGCTATTCCGGAAACCTTCAGTTCACAAAGGCTCAGCTTATGTCCGCCGCTGTAGGGCTTACGGAAGCCTTTATCTATGACTGTGAGTGGGAAAACGACGGCTATCCTGTTCTTTCTTGGCAGTGTGATACGGTGCTTCCGGAGGATCTTGTTTTGCACACCGACACAGAGCTCCGTCTGGTAGCATACCTGGTCAACAGCGGTAAGGAGGACTTCTCCGGAAAAGCCCTTACCCTTGCGGGAGACATTGATCTCCGCTCCAGAGAATGGATCCCCATAGGGGGTAACAACAGTAAGGATGAAAGCAGCAAGAGCTTCCGCGGAACCTTCGACGGTCGGGGTCACAGCGTATCGAATCTGTACATTTCCTCCGGACATCATTATGTAGGCTTTTTCGGCAGTGTCAATGGGGGTACCGTACAGGATTTCGGGGTCCGCAGCGGCAGTGTCACAGGCGGCAATAAATCTGCAGGTCTGACGGGCTATATTAACGGCACCATCTCCAACTGTTACAGCCGTGCTTCTGTCAGTGGAACCAGCTATGCTGCCGGTCTGGCAGGCATGAGCGGCAGAAGTCAGATCTCCGACAGCTATGCCGTGGCAACGGTTACAGCCACAGGAGGTGCAGGAGGTCTTGTTGGCTACTATGCCAGCTCAGGAAAGAATTCTGCTATTACCAACTGCTACGCAGCCTGTACCCTATCCGGTCGGTCTTCCGGTGGTCTGGTCTGTACCGTCAACAGTGCTGTGACAGGCTTTACCATCACCAATTCCTATGCCCTAAGCGGCCCCGCTCTGGTCAGTTCCACCGAGGGCTACAGCCTCAGTAACAGTTCCAGCCAATCCGCCTCCAACCTAAACTCCAAGGTCACTGCCTCATCCAAAATCTACACCTATGATACCAACCCACCGTGTAACAGTGGCTATCCCATTCATGCCGCTTCTGTTTACGGCATCCACAGTGTAGCTGCACTAAGTCCCGACAGTAAGGGCATCTATCAGCTAAATTCCGAAGAAGACCTCCGCACCCTTGCCTATATGGTCAATGTGCTTGGAGACAGCTTCAGTGGCAAGACCCTCTCCTTGAATACCGATATTGACCTGGGATACAGACAGTGGATCCCCATTGGGGGCAATGCCCGCGATGACAGTGCTTCATATAATGTATTTTCCGGCACTTTGGAGGGAAATGGACATTGTATCCGCAATCTCTGCATCGTTGGGAACCACAAATATGTGGGGCTCTTTGGAGCACTTGGGGGTGCAAGGATCCGAAACCTGGGCATAGAAAGCGGCGTTGTTATGGGGGCATCAAGAGCTGCCGGTCTCTCCGGCTACATCCGTAGCGGTACCGTAATTGAGAATTGCTACAATAAGGCAAGTATTAGCGGCGATACCTCTGCAGGCGGCATCGCCGGCATGATCAGCGGTGCCGATTGCCGGATCCTGAACTGCTACAATATAGGCTCTGTCAGTGCCAATGCAAGCTATGCCGGAATTGCGGCCTACTTGTCCAGTGCCGCCCAAGGCTGTATCATAGAAAATTCCTACCACGCAGGTACCTGTCCCGTGGGTATTGTGGGCAATACCCACGGTGCTGCAACAGGAAGTGTGCGCAATTGCTACAGCCTCAACACTGCAGAATTGGTGGCAGACTCCGGCACACTGTCTATCACAAACTCCAAGGTCTGCTCTGCTACAGAGCTACGGGGCAGTACAGAGTTCCTGGGCGCCGCCTTCGCAGAGGATTACTTCACCCGGAATCGTATGTATCCCGTTCTGAGCTGGGAAAATAGCAACCGTTCCATAACCCTGCCTAAAGAGAATGGAATTTATCACATCGGCACCGCCGATGAGCTTCACCTTTTGTCCTACATGGTTCGCAAGGGTAACACCTTCCTGGGCGAGACCATAGAACTGACAGCTGATATTGATCTGAAAAACGAACTCTGGCTTCCTATTGGTGGTATCGATGAGGATACCGAATATGCTTTTAAGGGCACCTTTGACGGCAAGGGACACCGGATCTACAATTTAAACTGCATAGATCTGACTCTGGGGAATAGCGCCCTCTTCGGCATTGTGGATTCCGGTCGGATCCAAAATCTCGGAATCGAAAGCGGAACTGTAGTAGGAAAGCTCCGCTGTGCCGGTCTCTGTGCTCGCATCTCCTCCGGTACTGTGATCAGTGCTTGCTACAATAAGGCACATGTGTTCTCCACCTCCTATGGAGGAGCCATCACTGCTATGATCAGCGGAACGGATTGCCGCATCGAAAACTGCTACAACACCGCTCCTGTTCTCGGCAGGAAGCTTACCAGCTCCACCGCCGGGTTGGTTGGCTTTATCTCCAGCTCCGGTCATAACACCACAGTGGCTAACTGCTACAATGTAGGGAGCTATTACAGCTTGATTGCAAATGTGAGCGCATCGGCAACAAATGTAAAGACCATCAATTGTCATAGCCAGTCCTCCGTGTACTTCTTCTATCTCCAAAACGGAGCAACTGCTACAGACTGCACCCAGGTCAGTGCCGAAGTTCTCCGAGGATACACCCCTGTACTGGGAGAAGCCTTTGCAACGGCTCCGGACGGAGTCAACAGAGGATACCCTGTTCTATCTTGGGAGCTTCCCTCCGAGTCTACAGATCCCCTACCCGACACCGGTCTGAAGCTCCGACACTCATTGAATCTATCAAGCGATATTTCTCTGAATTTCGCTGTAGAAAAGAGCCTCCTGGATGGTTATGATATGGACACAGTTTATGTATTGACAGAGATAGAAACCTACGATGGCAACATGGAGACGGGAACAACCACCGTCAAGCTATTCCCGAAGGAGCAGGGGAGCTATTATTACTTCACCCTCACAGACCTGACGGCAGTTCAAATGAATGACCGTCTGTTCTCTGTCCTCTACGGCAGCAAGAACGGTCAGTCCTACTGCAGTGCATTGGACGAGTACAGCATCACAGACTATGTCTACTCTCAGCTGAACAAAGCCGCTACACCTACAGTCTTAAAGACTCTCTGCGCAGATCTTCTCCGTTACGGAGCAAAGGCTCAGCTCTACAAGGGCTACCGGACAGACACCCTTGCAGATGCCGCCATGACAGAGGCGCACAAGGCATATCTGTCTGACATGGAAACTGTCACCTTCGGTAATACCGACAAGATCCTCAACAGCCCGGAAAACGCTCCTGTTGCCTGGGTCGGCAAATCCTTGAATTTAGAGTCCAAGGTTGCACTTAAGTTTGCGTTCAATCCTGCAAACTATACCGGAGATATCGAAAGCCTTACACTTCGCGTTTCCTATGAAAATATCAATGGTATTTCCAAAACATTCACGCTTGGAACTCCTGAGCTGTATAGCCAGGCATTGGGTTTTTATGTCTTTACCTTAGATACCCTTTTAGCTGCTGAATTGAGAGCTGTCGTATCCGTACAGATCTACGAAGGAAATACTCCCGTGTCCTATACCCTGCAATACAGTGCCGACACCTACGGCAACGGCAAAACCGGACCGTTGGGAGACCTTTGCAGAGCACTCTTTGCCTACAGTGACAGCGCAAAAGCATACTTCCTAACCTAAAAATAAACTTTTCCTGACAGTAGTCAGCGGCGGGTCTCTTTGCAGAGACTCGCCGCCTTTATTTGGCTGTTTTTCAGCCCGAGATGCTATCCCTCCCCCTTCATTCTTGAGCCAGATACTTTCCCAAGGCTTGGAGGGCCTTTTTTTCAATACGGGATACCTGCACCTGAGAAATTCCCATAAGCTTAGCAGTCTTGTCCTGGGTGAGACTGTGGAAATACCGCAGACGGATTACCATCTGTTCCCGTTCTTGCAGACGGGCAATCCCGTCGGCAACGGATATACGGTCTAATATTTCTTCCTCCATAGCACCGCAGGTCAATATATCCTCCAGTGCCTGTCCATCCTCTCCCATAGGCTTTTGGATAGACTCTGTTGCAGTGGTTGCCATCTCAGCCGTCGCTATTTCCTCCGGGTCCAAACCGGTTTCCTTGCTTAGCTCACTAAGATAGGGTTCTCTTCCCAGTCTCGCTGTAAGCCTCTGCCGGGTAAGCTTAATCATGGAGGACCGTTCCTTCAGTGTCCTGCTAACCTTAATCGTTCCGTCATCCCGTAAGAACCTCCGAATTTCCCCGGCAATCTTCGGTACAGCATAGGTGGAAAATTGGGTCCCGTATTCCATGTCGAATCCCTCTACCGCTTTCAGAAAGCCCAGACATCCCAACTGATACAGATCATCGGGATCCACCCCTCGTCCGAAATATCTCCGTGCTACAGACCAGATCAGGCCGCTATTGCACACCACCAGTTCCTCGCAGGCCTCCCGATCCCCATCCTTCGCTCGACTCAGCAGTTCCTCTTGCTGTAGGGTCACTTTGTCCCACCTCTCGGAAGGAGTTTCCGTTTCATATGTACAGTAGTTCCCTTGTTTATCGTTGAGTGAATCCGAAACTCTGTCATAAAACTTTCCATTATGGTGATCCCCATACCGCTGCGTTCCTGCCCACCTGTGGTAAACATAGGCTTTCTCGCCTGCTCCACATCTGCGATCCCACATCCTCGATCCTTTACCGTAATGTCCAGAATATTTCCCGGCAGGATCTTCGCCTTTAAGATCACAGGACCCAATGCCTCCGGATAGGCATGGACGATGCAGTTCGTTACAGCTTCTGATACAGCGGTTTTAATATCTCCCAATTCCTCCAAGGTGGGATCCATCTGCGCCGCAAAAGCCGCTACTGCACTACGGGCAAAAGCTTCGTTTGCCGATCTGCTGGGAAATTCCAGATGCATATAATTTTCCCCTTTCATTGGGTGCATTCCTCCTTTATGGTCGTGAGTCTTTCGATCCCTGCCGCACGAAGGACCTTATAGGGCTGCGGAGGTATATTCCGAAGCACCAACTGCCCTCCCAGAGAATTCATTCGGCGCAAGGTGTGCAATACCACCGCAATGCCGCTGGAATCCATAAATCGTACCTCTTCAAAATCCAAGACACAGTGCAAAGGGAGATACTGATCCACTTTCCCCGTTATAGCTGCCATAAGTTCTCTGGCGCCATGGTGATCGATCTCTCCCCGTAGCATCAGAGTCAACTGCCTGTCCTGTACAAAACTTGTCAGCCTCATATCCTGCCTCCGTTCTATTTAAAATGAGAGTATACCGTAACGCACTCTCTGCAAAAAAGAATGAGAGCACGCTGAAACGTACTCTCATTATACAAAATTCTGTTTGCATCCTTTGTCGAAATTCAGTTCACATCCGAAAAATTGCGGTATTCACCTTCTGCAAACCATTTCTCATCTACAGTGCGAAGTTCTCTAAATATGTCGGTATGATGCTGGGGACGATTTCCTTCTACAAGAATTTCTACCGCATCTACATAAGGAAGCGTAGAAAGAGTCGCTATCATACTGTAAATTGCCAATGTCTGGGAGTAAAGATTTTCCGACAGATCAGTAAATTCTGCCGTCAAGTCTACCACGCAGGTGTTCTCTGCCATGCGAACAGACAAGAGCGAGGTTCCTTTGGGGATACTATGGCGAATAAAGTGCTCGCTCTCAAACTCCAGCAAGGCGCGGATGAGTTGTTCTTCAAGGGAATATGCAGGATCCTCGCGAATCCAAACCGGAACCTCTACCAGAAGGCCGTTCTCTATGGCATAAGGATAAATGCTGCCGTCATAGCCGCTTCCTCCCCCAAACAAACTCTCGTCCCGTTGCAGTCCCTTACTCATATCCATGTGTCGCAGTCGCTCCATAGAACTGTGTGCTACATGAATATCTACAGTACGAATCCCTTCCAGTTCCGTCAGTGAATTCACGATACTGTACACCGCAAGTCGAGCAATGTGGAATTGCTGCGGCATTTTGCGCGCAAACTCCGAGGACAGGTCCACTGTACAAACGCCGTTTTCTACTTGGATTCCCAGCATTTTCGTTCCCGATGGAATACAACTGTGATGCTCCCCTGTTTCATCTCCCTCCAGCAAACGACTGACGATATAAGCAGGCTTGTCTTCCTCTGCAAGGGAATCTACAACAAAAGTCTCTCGATGCAGATAGCGAAATTCCTCATCCGGAAAATACAGCACCAGTTCCTCTCTGGGGAACATTCCCATATCCTCCACCATTAGATCTTTGTCTGACAAAAGCAAGGGTTCCCTATCTCCCGGTGGACATAGTTTTATGCGATACACATCCTCTCGCTGTGAAAATGTACGGGTTAAACAAGCAAGTGCCTGTGATTCCTCAATATAAGATGCGTCTGCGCCTTCAAAATACAGCGTCAGCTGACCGCTCTGCAATTCCCACGAGGACATTTTCCATCCCTGCGGAAGCAGAGGTTTTCCTCCTTCGGGCACATCTGTAAGGAAATACATAGAGAGAAGTTCTTCCGTTTCGGGCATTGTCTCCCCAAAGGTTCTTTCAACAGAAATAAATCCTCCCGTTTCATAGGGATCCTCTGCCGGGAAATAGAAGAAGAAGTCCCCTGCTTTCCCGGCTTTTTCCACAGATGTACAACCACATAAAAGCAGACTCAGGAGCAACAGGATACTTACCAATCGTTTCATATTCCATCCTGCCTTTCAAACACCGGGAAGCGTACTGTAAAGACCGAGCCGCCACCCTCACGAGGTGCTACAGTAATTGTTCCCTGATTTCTTTTAACCATGTCGTGAACAATGGACAGTCCCAAGCCGGAGCCTCCTGCCGCACGGGATCGTGCTTTATCTACCCGATAAAAACGGTCAAATACATGGTCTCTGGCTTCTTCAGGGATCCCAACACCGGAATCCGCTACCGTTAGCACGACTTGCCCATCCTTGCGGCACAGTTCCAATCCGATCCATCCGCGTTCCCGATTATATTTAATAGCATTTTCTGTAAGATTGAATACGATCTGGTACAGATCATCTTCAATCATTTTCAGAGAACAGCCTTCTTCACAGGCGAAATCCAACTTGATCCCCCGTAGCTTCGCTAAAGGTCGAAGCATTCTTGCCACCTTCTGCACGATCTCTTTTCCATCCAAAACCTCCAATTCCGACGTTACAGCACTATCCAGTTTTGTCAGAGTCAGAAGCTTTTGGGTCAATCTGCCCAAACGATCTGCCTCTCTGCCGATATCTCCGATGAATTCCCGTTCGGTCCCTCGATCCATTTCATTTTGCAAAATAGAATCAGACAGCAGCTTGATCGTTGCCAAGGGGGTCTTTAGTTCGTGAGATGCATCGGATACAAACTGACGACGTCGTTCCTCAGAACTTTCCAACCGTTCTGCCAGCTTGTTGAATTCCTGCGCCATCTGGGTCAGTTCATCTCTGCCGCGAATCACGATCTGCTGAGAATAGTCTCCGTCACGCATATGGCGCACAGAGTTCAAGATCCGACGAACTCTCCGAGAAAAGGCCGTAGAGAAAAACAGAGCGGCTAAAATAATCCCGGCTTCCAACACAAAGGAAATTCGCATAATATTGGTTTGGAGAGCATGGATCAATCCGCCTTGCTCCGTGTTATACTCCATGAGGTAAACCGCTCCGAAGATCTCGCCGCCACGGGTCAGCGGTACGGCATGACGGCTCTCCATAGCCTGTCCCTTATACCTACTATAGAACACATCATTTCCCTCTAAGGCGCGGATCAATTCCGGAAACAGAAGAAGTTCGCCTTCTGCATTGCCGATTTTCAGGGAATCGTACATGGCATAGCCGTGGGCATCTGTCACAACTGTACGGGTCGTTTGCAGTTCCTCTAACGCATCTACCGCCATTGTCAAATTGTCCACAGACAATTCCTCCAACTGCAACAGAACCGAGGTGATCATTTGTGCCTTTTCTTCCATAGATCGCTGTCTATCCGCAATCACAATATTCCGTATGGTTTCAGAGGCATATAGATTCAGTCCCACCAGCGCAATAGCCGTCAGAAGAATATAGGCAATGGCACTGCGGAGTTGCGTACTGGTCGAGAAATAGGACAGTCTTTGTTTTGTCTTTGTCTTATTATCCTTTGAAATAGTACCCCACTCCCCACTTTGTCATAAAATACTCCGGTTCCGCCGGAACAGTTTCCAATTTTTCACGAATGCGGCGAATATGCACATCCACAGTACGTACTTCGCTCCGGTAAGCTTCATGACCCCAGATCAGATCCAACAGATTTTCACGGGAATAGACCCGATCGGGATTCTTCATCAGAAGTTCTACCATATCAAATTCCCTTGCGGTCAAATCAACAGCTACGCCGTTTTTGTACACATTCCGGGATTTGCTGTCAATGGTCAAAGCGCCTATGGTCTTCTGTTCCTTATGATCTGTGGTCTTTCCGCTACGGCGCAGGAGGGCGCGGATCCGAGCCTTTAATTCCAGAATATTGAAGGGCTTGGTCAAATAATCATCTGCCCCCTGATCGAAGCCTAAGAGTTTATCCATGTCATCTGTGCGAGCCGTTAGCATAATAATGGGGATATCGGAAAATTCCCGTATCCGTCTGCAAGCCTCCAGCCCATCTACACGAGGCATCATAACATCCAGCACAATGAGACCCAAATCAGAAGTACGTGCCAATTCTATGGCATCTTCCCCATTATTTGCAGTAATGACCTCGTATCCCTCGTTCTGCAGGTTGTACTTGATCCCTTTCACCAACAATTCTTCATCATCTACTACCAAAATTTTCATAGGTTATTCCTCCACCCATACATAGTTCTTTAGCAATTCCAGCTGTTTTTCTCCGATCCCCTGTATTTCCAGCAATTCCTCGACAGACCGAAATCCACCGTGAGATTGCCGATATTCCATGATCCGACGGGCTTTCGTTTCACCAATCTCGGGCAAGCAAAGCAGTTCTTCCAGTGTCGCATGATTCAGTTCCACCCGTTGTTTCTCCGGTCTGTAAACTGCAACGGTCTGCCGAATTTGCTGTTGCGGAGGAGGGGGAGCCTTCCCCAACCGGGTTGACAGGAGATACGCGCCTGCCCCAAGAACATAAAACAGGACGGGAATCCAAAAAATCAGTAATGTTTTTCTATCTTTCACAATGTTTTCCTTCTCGATTCCGTTGACAGATTCTTGTTTTTTGCTATAATAGTATTATAGCACAAATCAAGGCTCCGGGGCAAGATTCCCAAGGGAGTTTTTGGAGGATATTTATGAAAAAAAGAAGATTCTTATGTTTAATACTACTGCTGACCCTGTTACTGTCCCTCTCTGTCTCCGCTACCGAGGGTGAAACCACAGTCACTTCTCCCACAGAAGAAACCGTTGCCGCGTCTAAAAGCGACTTTTTGACACCACCGCCACCCCTTAGGGAATTTAACTATCCCACCGAATTCACCATTGATGCCGGTGCCTACGCCCTCATTGAGTTAAAGAGCAATACGATTCTTTATAGCAAAGAACTGGATATGAAGCGTTTCCCCGCCAGCCTTACCAAAATCATGACCTGTATGCTTGCCATTGAATATGGTAATTTGCAGGACACGCTAACCGTATCCGCCTCTGCTCTGGAGAATCTCAGTGAATTCGGTAGTTCCGCCGGTCTTGTCGAAGGGGAGCAGCTGACCTTAGAGAATATGCTCTACTGTATCATGCTCTGGTCCGCTAACGAAGGTTGTAATGTAATCGGCGAGTATATTTCCCAAGATGTCGCCTCTTTCGTTGACTTAATGAACGAAACTGCAAAGGCGCTTGGCATGGAAAATACCCATTTTGCCAACACACACGGACTCCATGACGAAAACCACTATACTACCGTCCGAGATCTGACCATCCTGACCCGTTGGGCATGGGAGAATGAAACCTTCCGTCGCTTCGCCACAGCTACTACCCACGAAGTTCCTGCCACCAACAAGTCTGATGCACGCCTGCTCCATACTACCAACTATCTGACTGCAACCGACGTAGACAGCCGTTATTTCTATTCTCTTGCCAGTGGTATTAAAACCGGTTTCACTACCCCTGCCGGTGGTTGTCTGGTCTCTACTGCTACTGACGGCGATGCAGAGTACCTAAGTATCGTTATGGGATGCGATCTGATCAGCAACGCCGAGGATATGCGTTTTATTGAAACAAAGCGCCTTTTCCGTCATGCCTTCGACACCTACGCTTTTGTGCAGGTCCTCTCTAACAGCACCATGTTGGGTCAGCCGGAGGTTAAAAACGCCGATGGCAGAAGCAATGTAGTCGTCCATGCAAAAGACGATGCTATCGTTCTCCTTCCCAAAGAATACAATCCCCAAGACATTATCGTCAAACTTCGTTATCAGGGAGAACTCACGGCCCCTCTCCAAGCTGCACAGTCCGTAGGATCTGTTTCCATTGTTTATCAGGGAGTGGAACTGGCCACTTCCGACCTAATTACCTTGACTGAAGTCGCAGCGCAGAGAATCGGCGATAACGACGCTCCGAGCAAGGTCCCCTCTGATGAGAATCCCGAAGATCCCCACGGCACCCCAAAGGAAGAAAGAAAGTTCGGAAAAATCCTGCTGATTGCCGTTTTGATCATCATTTTCGGCATTGCAGCCACCTTGGGCGGCATGTGGTGCATCACCTCCTACCGTGCAAAACGCCGTGCGGAAATGCGCCGTCAGCGGCAGCAAAGGAGACGGTACTATGATGAATGATCCCGGCACTCTGCCTATGGACATAGCATCCCCCCTTGTGCCGGTACCTCATCCCGAAATGGAACAATTGCGGCAACTTTGCCTCTCCTGCCAGGCCTGTCCCCTGTGCCGAACCAGAAATTCCGTGGTGTTCGGCGTTGGTCCCGTTCCCAGCGACGTTGTATTCGTTGGCGAAGGCCCCGGACAGCAAGAAGATCTGTTGGGAGAACCCTTTGTAGGTGCCGCCGGAAAATTACTGGATGATATGCTGGGGATCATTGATCTAAGTCGTCAAAACACGTATATCTGTAATATCGTGAAATGCCGCCCTCCCAATAATCGAGATCCCCTGCCGGAGGAGCAGGACGCCTGCTTTGGCTATCTGGAACGCCAGCTTACCATTCACCGCCCCCGGATCATTGTTTGTCTGGGGCGAATCGCAGCCATGCGGCTGATCCGTCCGGATTTCCGTATTACCAAGGAACACGGCACATGGACGGAGCGCAACGGGGTGTGGTATACCGCTGTGTATCACCCTTCTGCTCTACTGCGTGATCCGTCCAAGAGACCGGACACCTTTACAGATTTGCTGTCCCTACGAGACAAAATTCAAAACCTAAAGTAAGAAAACATGGAGCCGCCATTCTTACAGCGGCTCCATGTTTTTCTTTCGTATGTCCTTTTCGTGACGATTCTTTCATGGAAAGTACGTGTCATTTGTGGTATGATATATATGGAGGTGTATATACTGTGAACAAGCTATTACTGGTAGAAGACGATCCGGATTTAATTCGGACACTGACCGCTTTTTTACATACCGAAGGATTCCATTTGCTGTCTGCTACAGGACAGCAAGAAGCCGCTAAGCTTATGGAGGAACAAAAGCCCATTCTGGCTCTGGTAGATATTTCTCTGAGAGAGGGAAACGGCTTCGGCGTTTGTCGCCATGCCCGTGAACTGGGGATCCCTGTCATTTTCCTCACTGCCTCTACAGACGAATTTTCCGTTGTGGCCGGCCTCGATATGGGAGCCGATGACTATATCCCCAAGCCCTTTCGTCCCCGAGAATTGGTATCCCGTATTCGCAGTGTTCTGCGCAGAAGCGGTAGCCTAAAACCCACCCTCACCGTAGGCGATCTTCAAGTCGATACCCAAAAAGGAACGGTAACGAAGCAAGGGGAACCTGTTTTTCTCTCCGCACTGGAATATAAGCTTCTACTCCTTCTTCTACAGCACAAGGGACAGCTTTTGACCCGTGATCGGCTGTTAGAGGAGATCTGGGACAGTGGCGGTGACTTCGTCAACGACAACACCCTGACCGTATATATGAAGCGGCTACGAGAAAAATTAGAAGATGACCCCAAAAATCCCCGGCACCTGAAAACCCTCCGTGGCTTGGGATATCGATTGGAGGAGTAAGGATGTTTATCAGAAACAAAGAATTAAAGGGTGCATTGGGAGTCTTTCTCCTCATAGGGATCCTATTTCTGCCCATTGGTTTTCTCGGTGGGTGCTTTTGGGGTCTGTGTCTGCTGCTATGCTGGGGACTATGCTTGACCTGCTTTATTATAGTGGAACATAAAAGATATCAGCGACTGCAAAAGTTCAGCGATGATTTAGAAGCTATTGTCCTACATGGAAAGACCCTTCCTATGGAGGCCTACGAAGAAGGAGAACTGTCTCTTTTGGCTCACCAGATCCAAAAGCTGACATACAAGTTAACAGAGGCACAAAAGGCTCTACAAAAGGACAAAGTCTTTCTTGCAGACTCCCTTGCAGATATCTCTCACCAGCTTCGCACGCCCCTAACTGCCATGCAACTGACCCTTTCTCTTTTAAGGAAGCCGGAAGCAGATGAAAGATCCCATAAGGCACAGCTACGAGATTTTCAAACCCTCTTAAACCGAACCCAATGGCTGGTAGAAGCCCTTCTAAAGCTATCTAAATTAGATGCCGGTACCATTTCTTTTCACCGCGAGAACGTATCTCTGCGTGAGATATTGTCGCAAGCTACAGAGCCTTTTGCCATCCCAATGGAACTGTATGAGCAGCAGCTTACCATCAAATGCGATGATTGTACCGTTGTCTGTGATCCCATTTGGACAGGGGAAGCCATCGGAAACATCCTAAAAAACGCAATGGAGCACAATCCCCCCGGTGGAACCATTGTTCTATCCGGTCGGGACACCCCTATTTTCACGGAAATCACTGTTGAAGACCAAGGTGGTGGCTTCTCTCCCGAGGAACTGCCCCGCATTTTTGAACGTTTCTACTGCGGCAATCGAGAGAACTCCAAAAACTGTGGGATCGGTCTGTCTTTGGCTCGCAGTATCATAGCCGCCCAAAACGGCACTGTTCAAGCCGAAAATCATGGTCTCGGCGCACGGTTTACCATCAAGTTCTACAAATCTTCTGCGTGACGGTTCTCTCACATTTCCGTCATGGCTCTGTCACAGAGGATCCTTATAGTAATATGCAAGGAAACTCCGGGCACAGTCACGGGAAGCTCTTCTGTCAGCATATTCCCATAGGTGCCGGGTACCTTTTTAATACTACCGAAAAGGAGCGTATTGTATGGAATTACTGCGTATTGAACATTTGACAAAGGTCTACGGTCAGGGAGATAATGAGGTTCGGGCCCTGGACGACATATCCTTTACTGTAGAAAAGGGGCAATTTCTTGCCATTGTAGGCCCCTCCGGGTCGGGAAAGTCTACCCTCCTCCATATCTTAGGCGGTGTAGACCGCCCCACCTCCGGAAAGGTCTATTTAGACGGTCAAGATGTTTTCGCCCAAAAAGAGGATCAGCTTGCCATTTTCCGTCGGCGGCAGGTAGGCTTGATCTATCAGTTCTACAATCTGATCCCTGTGTTGAATGTTCGGGAAAATCTTTCGCTCCCGGTTCTAATGGACGGTCGGAAGGTAGATGAAGCCTATTTGCAAGAACTGGTCTCCATCTTAGGTCTCACAGATCGGGAGCATCATCTGCCTAACCAGCTATCCGGCGGTCAACAACAACGAGTTTCCATCGGACGGGCTCTCATGAATTCCCCTGCTGTTGTCCTTGCCGACGAACCTACCGGAAACTTAGATTCCAAAAATTCTCAGGAGATCATGGAACTGCTGAAACTGAGCAACCGCCGCTATGGGCAAACCCTTATTGTCATTACCCACGACGAGTCCATTGCCCTGCAAGCAGATCGGATCCTGACTATGGAAGACGGTAAAATCGTGAAAGATCAGGTGATTCGATGAATGTTTTTGCTCGATTCACCGCAAGAGCCATGGCGAAAAATTCCGGTCGCACCTTAGTTACCATACTGGGTGTGATCCTGTCGGCGGCTATGTTTACGGCGGTCACGACCTTTGCTGTCAGTCTCTGGACCTTCTTGGTAGAAAGCGCTGTTTCCACTGACGGAGACTATTTTGTCTGCTGTCACTTGCTCAAAGAGGAGGAAGTTGCTACTTTAGAGGAAAATGAGAAAATTACGACTTTGGCACGGTACAATGCTCTGGGATATCTAAAAACCCAAGACGACGCAGACGGCCCCCTTTCCACCTTTGTGGTAGCTTCGGCTGATGCTACCTACTTTGACACTATGCCCGTTCGTCTGTCTCAGGGCATCTTGCCTAAAAACAGCAAAGAGATCCTGCTCCATGAAGCCATTCTTTCCGAACTGGCCTACTATAATATAGAAACAGAAATCGGAAAGGAAATTTCTTTAGATCTTTTACGGCAATGTTCCGCTTTTCCACAGATACTGGGCTCTAACCAAATGCTACAGCCCTACTCTGCTTCCTATACCATTGTAGGCTATATCGCTCCGGATGTAACTCTAAGCTATGGCCTGGATATGTACCCGCTCCTAACTCTGTCCGATGGGCAGGAAGGTTTTCCGCTCTGGACTCGCGCCTATATCAAAACCGCCCCCCGTCAGGTTTGGGATCTGGTGCAGGGAGAGGAATTTCACGACATCGAAATCAACGACAGTCTGTTAGCCCTGTACGGTCAATCCCGGTACGAAAACTTTACAAGCATCATTTTCTGGCTATCTGCGGTGCTATGCCTCATCATTGTCATCGGTTCCGTTAGTCTGATTTATAATAGCTTCTCGATTTCTCTCAGTGAAAGAACCAAGCAATTTGGGCTATTGTCCTGTATCGGTGCCACAAAAAAGCAACTGCGCAGGGCAGTTTATGCAGAAGCCCTGTTTTTGGCAGCACCGGGGATCCCCTTGGGCGTTCTGTTTGGCTACGGTGGCATCTCCCTAACCCTATTCTTCCTCCGTGATCGGCTGTCTCTGGTGCTCGGAGGCTTTACCCAATATACGACCCTGCGAGGTGTGTTTTCTCCCCTCGCCTTGCTCTTAGGAGCATTGTTGGCACTGGGCACCCTGTTTCTTTCTTCGGCGCTCCCTGCCAAACGGGCTACCGCCATCAGCCCCTTAGAAGCCATTCGGCAAAATCGGGATTATCAGGTACCTAAGAGACGTCGGAAGTCCCTGAAGCCTTCTCTCTTCGGTCTGCCCGGCACACTTGCTAAGAGCTATTACCGTGTCAGCAAGGGGAAATACCGTGCCACCCTAATTTCTCTGATCATCAGCTTGGTGCTCTTCCTCTCTGCCTCCGGCTTTACCACGGGATTAAAGGTAGCTGCAGATCAAGCCGTCAGTGCAGAAAACTACGACTTTGACTGTTCCATTTCTCAGGCAGAAGGGGCAATTCTGGCACAGGAAGACTTTATAGACCAAGCCGCCTACGCAGTGCAGGGATATTACCTATCCCAAATCAGACCGGATCAGCGTTCTGCCGAATTTCTGAAACATGAAGCCAAGCTGGGCGAAGCCTATCCCCAAGCCACAGCCCCCGTTGCAAATATACAGGTCTATTATTTAGAAGACGACGTCCTGCGTTCTTATCTACGCTCCCAAAATATTGACCCTACAGACTATTTAGATCCTCACAACCCCAAGGCACTGGTGTGCTACAAAGAGGTCACGACCTATATGATGGCTGACGAAAACGGGATCTACACTCGCTACACCTACCACTATCCACCCTTCTCTGCCAATGCCTCAGAACTGGTTCTGTTCCCGGACGGTGCCCCAAGTGAGCTAAATCCCTTTGGTTCTGAGGCTATGCAGACCTACGGCTACAGTGTAGACAAAGAAGGAAACCTGATTTTAAGCCTCATTCCTCTGGGAGAAAATCAGTACGGTCATATTGCAGAAATTCCCGCTAACGCCATATCCTACCTCGTGCAATGGGAAGACTCTCCCGAGGGCGCAGTCGCCGTCTATTATCTCATAGATGCAACCACAGGTCTGGCGGAGCAAACTCCGATCCACAAGCAATCCGTGGATCTTCATCGAATTCCCTTAGGAGAAACAATTCGAGAACTTCCCTTCGGCATTTCCTACAGTGCGAAAGACCAGCCCTATTATACCAGCCTCATTCTTCCCCTGTCCGCTGCCCCTGCTGAGATTCGAGACGAAGGAAGCCTATGCTTCACTGCCTCAGACTATGACGAGGCCCGTGCCTATTTGGAGTCCCGTTCCGGAACTTTCTACTACAGCGATTACCGTCAGTCTGAAGAGGCTGCACGTGCCATGATCCTGGTGGTAGACATTTTCTCCTACGGTTTTATTGTTCTGATCTGCTTGATCTGTATTGCCAATATTTTTAACACACTGTCTACCAATGTGACTCTGCGGAAAAAAGATTTTGGAATGTTGCGAAGTATTGGCTTCTGTCGCAAGGATCTGGACAAAATGCTATGCTATGAGTGTCTTACCTACGGTGGGAAGGCTCTTCTCTGGGGTCTGCCCATAGGGCTTCTTGCCAACGGTGGCATCCAGAAACTCACTGCAGACCTGGGCACCATTGCCTATGTTTTCCCCACTAAGGCGGCTGTCTCTGCCGTGATCAGTGTGTTTATCATTGTCTTTACCACCATGTTCTATGCCGCATCCAAGTTGCGGAAAGACAACCCTGTCGAAGCCATTCGACAAGAGTGCATATAACCTAAAAAATTACGGGCTATCTCCGACATGATCGGAGATAGCCCGTAATTTATATAATGTCTGCTGAATAAGTCGCTCTTGCGACTTATTCCCCACAGCCATGCTGTGGGGACCTATAATACTGTTTCTTGATAAAATGGTTAGAAAACCATTTTATCGCAGGATAAATATCCTGCACCGCTTTAGGCGGAAGAAACAGTATTACAGGTTATTTCTTGGCGGCAAAGCCGCCATGCCGCTTATTAGCGGCATAATAAAACGGTCAATCCGTTTTATTAGAAATAAGTATAAAAACGGCTTTATCAGCCGTTTTTATAGGTTTGCAGACTTTATACACTGTGTTTTTTCCGCCGAGTATCTTTATACCCGGTGGAAAGGTGCAAGGTTTTTGCGGCGAAACCGCAAAAACCCTTGCACTTGAACAACGCATAACAGTCCTGAAAGACTTGGCTTTCAAGGACATTTGCGTTATTCAGTACACATTATAGTAAATTTGAGGTGATAATCATGTGGGGTTATGACGAATTACAAAAAACGATTTTTGATTTTGCTTATGGTGCCGCATTGGGGGATGCAACGGGACAAAAAGCATTTGAGGGAAAGAAAAAGCCCTTGCGGCACAATGAAAAGGCTAAAGACATTGCTCGAGAATACATTGACGGGATTATCAGAGGGATAACTCCGGATTTTTTCAAAATTACGGAAGCATTGGAAAAATCGTTTGAATATTATATAAAGAACAATATAAACTACATAAAGTATGAAACAAAAGACGGGAAACAGCCGGAGCCGGTTTTCCGTTTTGGAAATGCACAAAAGCTTATCAATATGCTTGCTAAAAATATGTTTCTCTTAGTGTATCAAGACGAATCATTGCGTGAGAAATTTAAGCAATGCCACTGCCCCATGGATAATGTGATGATAGATACCGTAAAAAGGGAGCTGGCTGAAAAGGGCGATGAGGAAGCAAAGCATCTCC
Organism: Faecousia sp.; assembly: GCA_045601945.1. Classification (GTDB taxonomy): domain Bacteria; phylum Bacillota; class Clostridia; order Oscillospirales; family Oscillospiraceae; genus JAZOXB01. The sequence continues at coordinate 21,161 of JAZSAO010000330.1, forward strand.
TCGCAGAGTACAAGAAAAGTGAGAAAGCAGCTTGGAGTCGCATAGAAAGAGGGAATTTCGAGCAATATGAAAACTTTCAGAAGTGTGTACGTTATTTAGCATCGAAAGAAAACCTCTCACCAATAGAATACGATTATATGATGTGGGAAAAGCGTTCAACAAATCAGAAAATAAGGAATGATCAAGATTCATAAATGTAAAGCGAGAAGAATTTTGACATATGAAACCGGTCGGGATTGAAAGAAGAATCGGAGGCTTGTGTTATAATAGGGCAAACCGCCTGAAAGGCGCATAAACACTAGGAATTTTGCAAGTTTGCCCTATTGAACACAAGCCCCTAATTTTATGGTTTTTCGGCGGTTTTTAGAAAGGAGGACGTATT
>JAZSAO010000331.1:0-12144 GCA_045601945.1 Faecousia sp.
GGAAAGGCTCTGACTCTGGATGCTAAGGTCTGCGTGAAGCCCATTTTCTCTCTGGGTAGTTACGAGGGAGATCCCTCTGACCTGACCCTTCGTGTCAGCTATCGAGACACATTGGGAGCGGAGAAGATTTTGACTGTAAGAAATGCGGAACTGTATCATTCCGGCTATGGATTTTATACCTTTACCTTAGATACCCTCTTGGCGGCAGAACTGAGAACGGTTGTTTCTATGCAAATATTTGCAGGAGATACCCCTCTGTCCTGCACCCTCCGATACAGCCCCGATACCTATGGGAACAATAAGACGGGACAGCTTCTGATCCTGTGCAAAGCCCTTTTTGCCTACGCAGACAGCGCAAAGGCATATTTTACAAAATAATTCCGAAGGACTTTCGGTGTAACGCTTGTAAATGTCCTGAAACAAAAACAGGGTCTGCCTCAATTTCTTGAGGCAGACCCTGCAGTATTTTAGGGTAAACAGTTGCGGATAGAATTTAGAGAGAGACCGGTTTCTTTGGCAATACGGCACAGATCGTCGGATTCGTATTTCTGTTTTTCTACACCGTAGCCGTGGCTGATTTTACAGCGGATGGGACCAAAGTCCGAATCAACAGTGGAGATCTGCCGCTCTAAAACAGTACGGCGGAAAACCTGCTCCCGGATCCCTAAGGTGGTTGTATGGGCGAATAGCAGGGTAAGCATTTCCTCTCGTTTAGAGGGCTTACACAGGACAGACAGCAAAATTCCGGGGCGGCATTTCTTCATGCCGATATTTGTGGTATATACATCTAAAGCACCCTTTTCTAAGAGAATGTCCATAGCAAAGGCCAGATCTTCCGGAGTCATATCGTCTAAATTGCAGGAAAGTTCCAGAACCTCTTCGGTTTGGGGCGTTTCGCTACCCAATATGGCGCGGACACAGTTGGCAATGGGGAAATCCTTCTTACCCATGCCGTAGCCCACAGCGGTGGGGGTCAGAGTGGGCATGGGAACAAAGTCCGATACAAAGTGCTTTAAAAGGGCGGCTCCTGTGGGGGTACACAGTTCTCCCTTGATCTCTCCGGAATAAATGGGGATATTTTGCAGGAGACGAGCCGTTGCGGGAGCAGGTACGGGGAGGATCCCGTGGGCGCAACGAACAGTGCCACTGCCTACATGAATGGGGGATGCCAGAATTTTCGTGGGTTTTAACTTATGGATCAAGAGGCACACGGCGGTAATATCTGCCAATGCATCTAAAGTGCCTACCTCGTGGAAATGGATCTCCTGCACCGGAACACCGTGGACATAGGATTCTGCTTCTGCAAGGAGGGCGTAGACGGCGAAAATATCCTGCCGTACTTCATCCGGAACCTGTAAGTGGGAAATGCGGTGGGTGATTTCTTCCATGTCACTGTGATGGTGATGACCGTGATGGTGATGATCGTGATGGTCATGGTGGTCGTGGATCTGTTCGCCTTCTTCTGTATCCAGAACCTTAACGCTTACATGGGTTCCACGGATGCCGCATTTTTCTGAAGGTTGGGAGGTAACGGTTGTGTGTGGAAGACCGAGGCTGTTGAGTTCTGTAAGAAAGGCTTCTTTGTCAGGGAGAAGTTCCAACAGGGCAGCACTCAGCATATCTCCTGCCGCGCCCATAAAGCAATCCAAATATAAAATACTCATGGTCTTGCCTCCATATGGTTGATCATAGCGGCTAAATAGCCTGCACCGAAGCCGTTGTCAATGTTCACGACACCTACACCGCTGGCACAGGAATTGAGCATGGATAGGAGGGCGGCCAAGCCTTGGAAGGCTGCGCCGTAGCCTACGCTGGTAGGTACCGCAATAATGGGACAATCCGCAAGTCCCCCTACCACGCTGGCAAGGGCCCCTTCCATCCCTGCAATGGCAATAATAACAGAAGCAGACATGATCTGCTCCATGTGGGACAGCAGCCTGTGGATCCCTGCAACCCCTACGTCATACAGACGGATGACTTCATTTCCCAAAACCTCTGCGGTGAGGGCGGCTTCTTCCGCTACGGGAATATCACTGGTGCCACCGGTGACAACAAGGATCTTTCCCAAACCGGAGGGCGTAGGTATGGTGCCTACGATACCGATTTTTGCTTGGTCGTGATAGGTTAGGAGGATGCGGTCTTGGAGGAAGGAAGCGGCTTCTTGGGACAGGCGAGTAATGAGAATGGTTTTCTGTCCGTTTTCCAGCATGTTTTGGCAGATGCCCAAAATCTGCGACCGAGTCTTCCCGGCACCGTAGATCACCTCTGCGGTACCTTGGCGGACTTTGCGGTGGGTATCTACCTTGGCATAGCCAAGATCTTGGAAGGGTTGCAGTTTCAGTTCTTGGAGGGCTTCTTCTACATCCATTTTGCCGTCACGGACAGCGGTTAAAATATCTCTGACTTCGTTCATAAGCGAACCTCCGGTTCCTGCCATAGCTCTTGATACAAGGGAGCCAGTTTGGCAAGGAGCCTTTCTTTCTTTTCAGCATACAGGGGGAATTGCTCTTTCCGAATTTGCAAACGGGGGATGCCGTGACTGCATCGGATGCGGAAATCCCGAAATCCCATGTCAGAAAGAAGCCCCTCGGCAATCTCCGTTGTTTTCAGGGCTTCTTCCGTAATTTCTTCTCCGGTAGGGATCCGAGTTGCGAGGCAAGCGTAGGCGGCCTTGTCATGGGTGAAGAGACCGGCTTCTTTACTGAGCCTGCGGAGTTCTGACTTGGCGATATCACATTCTCGAAGAGGGGAGCGGATCTCCAATTCTTTTAAAGCGCGGAAGCCCGGGCGGTCATCCTCCCGATCATCTGCATTGGTGCCGTCACAAAGGATAGAAAAACCGTCTTTTTCTGCCTCTTTCAAGATAGCGGTGAAGATCCGCTTTTTGCAATAATAGCATCGTAGAGGGTCATTTTTGCGAATGTTGGGCTCTGCAAGCTGATCTAAGTTCAGCACTGTAAGGTCTACAGACAGTTCTTCGCACAGCTTGCGAGCATGGTCTAATTCAAATTTGGGCTGAAACTGGGATTTGACATAATAAGCCTTTACTTCTTTCCCGTAGGTAGCGGCTGTATACAGGAGATAGGCCGAGTCTGCCCCACCGGAAAATGCAATGGCAACTTTGGGATTTTCACGGAAAAAGCATTGTAGATTCATAGATTTCCTCTGCTTTTGAGTATTACAGTACCATGACCAGGGTGCCGATAGCGATGAAGATACAACCGATCAGGGACTTGGGCGTGAATTTTTCGTGTAGGAATACAAAGGCAAGGATCAGGGTGATCACAACGCTAAGCTTATCAATGGGGACGACCTTGGAGGCTTCGCCGATTTGTAGGGCTTTATAATAGCACAGCCATGAGGCTCCTGTAGCCAAGCCGGAAAGAATGAGGAACAACCAGCTTTTCTTACTGATGTCACCGAAACCGGTTTGTGCATTGGTCAGGAACACCATGCCCCAAGCCATAACAACGACCACCATGGTACGGATAGCAGTTGCCAGATTGGAATTGACACCGTTGATGCCCACCTTTGCTAAAATGGAAGTTAACGCCGCAAAGACAGCAGACAGCAAGGCGAGAATGAACCACATACGATTCCCTCCTATCATTGGATCAGTAGGGTGATTATAACACAAACGGGCTTATTTTGCAATACGGTATCCTTGGGGGCAGGAAAGCTGTGCCATGGCCTCCATACTATCGTGGAGGGCTTGGGCACGGGGGTCTTCTGCGGCTTTGTAATAGACTTCCTTGCCATCGCGACGGCTGTCGATCAGACCGTTGGCTTTCAGGATCCGCAGATGGTGACTCAGGGCAGGGCTGCTCATTTCCATCATGGCGGCAAGATTCAGAACACATTCTTCGCAGTGGCACAGGAGCCAGAACAGACGGAGTCTGGTAGGATCTCCCAGTAGCTTAAACAGATCTGCCAGCTGGGAAAACTCGCCCGGAGAGGGTAGATGTGCCAGAACTTCTGCCGTATCCGGATGGTGGGTATGGGGAAGGGTAGTATGATCCATTGATTTCTCCTTTGTATGTTATAGGGGTGGGGTTATTTTGGTGGGAACAGGGCGCGGACGGCATTGAGAACGGCTAAGACCATAACGCCTACATCGGCGAAGATAGCAAGCCACATATTAGCAATTCCCAATGCGCCCAAGAGAAGGCACAGACCCTTGATCCCAAGGGCGAGTAGGATATTTTGATACACGATAGCCATGCATTTCTTTGCGTGCGCCAGTGCGGTAGCCAACTTTCGGGGATCGTCGTCCATGAGAACAACATCTGCCGCTTCAATGGCGGCATCACTGCCCATGGCGCCCATGGCAACACCGATATCTGCAAGGGCCAGAACCGGAGCATCGTTAAGACCGTCGCCTACAAAGATCAAAGTATCCTTAGGGGATTTTCCTGTAAGAAGGGTTTCAACCTTTGCAACCTTGTCTTGGGGGAGCAGCTCTCCGTAGGCTTCGGTGATCCCCAACGTGTTAGCAACGGCGTTTGCAACAGATGTTCGGTCTCCGCTGAGAAGTACGGTGCGGTTAATGCCTTCTTTACGGACACGGGCAAGGGCTTCTTTACTTCCGGATTTCAGTTTATCGGAAATGAGAATATAACCGCTGTAAATGCCGTCAATGGCGGTGTGGACTACGGTACAGGCTTCTGCTACAGGGGGACAGGAAATGGATCGGGACTCTAAGAGTGAGGCATTTCCCATGAGAACCCTGTGACCCTCTACAGTGGCGCAGATGCCCTTGCCGCTGAATTCTTGGATATCTCCAACCTTGGCACGGTCAATGTCCTTACCATAGGCGGCTTGAATGCTCTTACCGATGGGGTGGGAAGAACTGCATTCCCCGTAGGCGGCATAGTGGAGGAGTTCTTCTTCCGAAATGCCTACGGGGTAGATGCCGGTAACGGCGAAGACACCTTCTGTCAGGGTGCCGGTCTTATCCATAACGAGGATCTTTCCTTTGGACAGGGCTTCTAAATAGTTGGAGCCTTTGATGAGGACACCGGCTTTTCCTGCGCCGCCCAAACCTGCAAAAAAGGTCAGGGGAATACTAATAACCAGTGCGCAGGGACAGCTAATGACTAAGAAAGTAAGAGCCCGATAGAACCACTGGCCCCATTGAGGCGTCATGCCGGGAAGGATCCATCCCAATACAGGGGGGATCAGACACAGGAGCAGGGCGGCAATGCATACAGCAGGGGTATAGAATCGGGCGAACTTAGAGATGAATTCTTCGGAACGAGATTTTCGGGAACTGGCATTTTCTACTAACTCTAAGATCTTTGCGGCGGTGGATTCTCCGAATTCCTTGGTAGTACGAACACGGAGCACACCGGAGAGATTGATACAGCCACTGAGGGCTTCTTGTCCGATACGAACGCTACGGGGACGGCTTTCTCCTGTCAGGGCGGCTGTATCCAAGGTAGATTCTCCGGCTACAACGATACCGTCAATGGGGATCTTTTCTCCCGGCCGGATCAGGATCACGGTGCCTATGGGGACTTCTTCCGGATCTACGGTCTCAACTGTTCCGTCTGTTTCTATGTTTGCATAGTCCGGACGGAGATCCATGAGGGAAGCGATACTGCGACGGCTTTTTCCTACAGCATAACTCTGGAACAGTTCTCCCACCTGATAGAAGATCATAACCGCTACGGCTTCCAAATAATCTCCCGTTCGGGTCAGACCTAAGACCAAAGCCCCAATGGTTGCAATGGCCATTAGGAAGTTTTCGTCCAAGACTTGCCCGTTGCGGATCCCTTTTGCGGCACTCCACAGAATGTCGTAGCCGATGATGCCGTAGGGGATCAGGTACAGGAAAAACTTAGGCAGACCTTCTATGGGAAGGAGGGTGACGATAGCGGTAAGTAGGACAGACAGCAGGATCCGCAGAAGGGACTTTTTCTGCTTTCGGGTCATGGTTACAGGAACACCTCGCAATCGGAGGCTACCTTCTGACAGGCTTTGCGGACTTGGAGCATGACCTCTTGGGGTTGGGTGGCTTCTTCGAATTCGACGATCATTTTCTGCATCATGAAATTTACGGTAGCGGAGCGGATACCGGGGACTTTAGAGGCGGCAAGTTCCATCTTGTTGGCACAGTTGGCGCAGTCTACTTCGATTTTATAAGTCTTTTTCATAAGAGTACCTCCTAAATATTACGATTAAGCAATCGTTTAATTGTATGATTAAGATACCACATGTAGGGCTGCTTGTCAAGAAAATTTTTGGTTCAAAAATGTGGATTTTTGTTGTGAGATACGGAAAATTATGGTATGATATAGATAACATTACGACTGAGGTCGTAGACCGATATGATACGAGGTAGGTGCAACATATGGGAAAGAAAATTTTGTCCGTAGTTCTTCTGATTGCAATGGCGGTACAGATTTTGCCTCTTATGTCTTTTTCAAGTACAGGGGCCTTTGCAGAACCGAGAGAAGAGCAGAAGTCCTATGTTCTTACGACTCCTGCAGATAAGGTTGTCAAGGCTCAAAAGGACTATACCATCACTGCCGGGGTTACGGAATCTCAGATCGTTATGACGGATACAGAAGGGAATAACCAGATCTATGCCTTTATGGCAACCATTTCCCCTACTGCCAAAGTAACCTTTAAGGTCAACTATCCCGGTTATTACACTGCCGGCAGTACGGAGGCATCCCGTAAGGCGAAGGCACTGAACTTGCCTTTTTCTAAAAAACGAGTTACCCTTCAGGCGGCAGATTACACTGCGGCTACAGGGGAAAACGTCCTGTTTGCGACTAATTCCGATATGGCGAATCTGGAAACCTATCAATCCAGAGGCTGTATTATTCTGGAGGGAAATCTGATCCAGAGATCCGATGTGGATGATCCGGAAGCATATTTCGCCATCTTGAAGGATGGAACCTTTGACATTCGTGGCTATGATGAACCCTATCACGATGTGGAAAATGCGGCCTCCGGCAGACAATGGCTTGTGAAAGACGGGGTAGTCCAGAGATTTGGAGATAAAACTTTGGCACCCAGAAATGCCATTGGTATCAAAGCCGACGGTACGGTGATGACTCTTTGCGTAGACGGAAGACAATCCCATACTGTTGGTACGACTCTGCGTGAAATGGCGGCTATGATGTATGCGGCAGGCTGTGTAGAGGCGGTTGCCTTAGACGGTGGCGGCAGTGCGACCTTTGCCAGCAGACGGAATACTACAGGGGCTCTTGTACTGCGGAATTCTCCTTCTGACGAAACCGGCGAGCGAGAGGTAACCACCAGCCTTTTACTGGTAGCTACGGATTGCCGCCATTCCTATGTGATTGGAGAACCGTCCATAGACAATTCTCATATTGTCACATGCAGTCTCTGTTCTGATAAAATTCGGATCCCCCATACGTATAAGAATGGTGCCTGTGCCTGTGGAGCAAAGGAGCATGGGGATGGGGAACTGTATTTTGGCTTTGACAATGATCACTTAGATCGGCCTCACTATAACAGTCCGTCCTATCAGTATACGAATTTTGATACTCCTGCGGCTTCTAATTCTTGGTTTCGTAGCTTCTGGTCTACCAATTACAATGGCTCGACTACGGCCTATACCATCAATAACACAACGGGAACCCTGTCTATAGATGTAACCAAGGGCTATAGCGGTAGCACCGCTAACGGGAATCTGACCTATGGGCCGTGGCTTCGCACAACAACACGGTACGGTACCTTCCCGGGCAATTTAGAAGAAGACAGTATTTACCATGCTCTGAACTATGACCCTTCCGAGGCTGAATTTTTGCGTATCCGCTTTAAGTTAGACAAGTGTTTGACGGATACAGGAAAAATGCCCAAAGTGATCCTTGCATACCATTACAAAAAGAATGGCGTTTTTGGCTACGGAACAGATATATCTTCTGACTATTCTTATATAGATGGGCAGTACCTGACCTTAACGATCCCTTTAAGCAATGCTTTTAAAAATGCCGACGTGATCACCAATATCGGATTCCGCTTCCAGAATATCTATAGCAACTCCGGCGGAAAGCTCACAATAGATTATATCTATTTTGGTAAGCAACGAGCAGTCCCATTGTTCTTTGATTTTACAGCAGATGCATCCTCTCGATTACGCTACGCACATCCCGTATATACCTATCATAATTTTGATGCGGCCAATACGACTTCGTGGGCAACACATTATAATGGATCTGCAGACGGCTATACCGTTGATAATGAGGCAGGGGTTATAGAACTCAATGTGACAGAAGGACACAGTGGAACGGCGGCAAATGGGAATGTGATCTATGGCCCATGGCTGAAAACCACAAAATACTATAATACCATAACATTGAAGGATACCTATGATTTCTTCCCCTTAATGTATTGTCCCACATCCACGGATTATTTCCAAATTCGATTTAAGACAACAGGCTGTGTGGCAGATTCGGGAAAAACGCCACAAGCGGTTTTTGAATACTATTACATAGACAATGGCATACGGAATTACGCAAATGATATTCGTGCCACTTGGACAGTCAAGGACGGACAGTATGTGACCCTTACGGTACCTGCCGGTAGTAAATTCCGATCTGTAGACATGGTGGAAAATTTTGGTATCCGCTTCCAGAATGTGAAAAGCAGTACCGGCGGAAAGCTTGTCATAGATTATATTTATATAGGGTCGAGGGATCAAATTCCCAATACAGATTATCATGTAAAGTTCTGCAATTGGGATGGGCAGCTTCTGCAAACAGTAGGGCTGCTGAAGGGAGAAACAGCCTCTTATGGGGGCGATACTCCCATAAAGGTCTATGACGCCAACTATCACTATAGTTTCAAGGGCTGGGACAAGGCTCTGACAAATATTACTGCCGATATGGTAGTTACGGCTCAGTTTACGGCTACCCCTCACAGCTATGAATATTCTATGGGGAACGTCTCTGAACACGAGAGCCTTTGCGCCTGTGGCTACAGCAAGAGGGAAGCACACAGCTATATAGATGGCATCTGCGTCTGTGGCGAGAAGGAAATCAGGGAACCTGTAGAAGATACCTCTCTGAAGCTGAATCACAGTCTGGACCTTGCCGGAGATATTTCCGTCAATCTCCTGACCTCCAAGAATCTCTTGGAAGGCTTTGATATGGATACGGTCTATGTGGAATGTACTGTGGACACATATGATGGAAACGAGAAAACCGGCACGACCGTGATCCGCATCCTGCCTGTAGAAAATGGGAATTACTATTATTTCACACTGAGCGAACTAACTGCAGTCCATATGATGGACAGGATTTCTTCTGTCCTCTACGGAACGAAGAATGGGCAGACATACTATTCTCCTGCAGATGAGTACAGCATTGCAACTTATGCCTATTCTCAATTGAATAAATCGAATACAAAGGAAAGTCTAAAGCGTCTGTGCGCTGATCTCCTGCGCTATGGAGCAAAGGCTCAGATCTTTAAGGCTTATCGTACAGATGCCCTTGCAGACGGCAACATGACACAGGAGCACAGAGCATATCTGTCCGATATAGATGCAGTGACCTTTGGTAATACCAACAATGTGCGCAACGATTTGGAAAATGCTCCTATTCGGTGGGAAGGAAAGGCTCTGGATTTAGAATCCAAGGTCTCTTTGAAATTTATCTTCTCCTTGGGTAGCTACACCGGAAAACTTTCGGATCTGATTCTCCGTGTAAGCTACACGGATACCAATGGTGCGATAAAGACTTTGACTGTCACAGATGCTGAACTGTACAATTCTCCTCGCGGTTATTATGCTTTCACCTTGGATGCACTCTTAGCCGCAGAACTGCGATCGGTTGTTTCAGCACAGATTTATGCAGGGGAAGTGCCTGTGTCCTGCACATTGGAATATGCGGCGGATACCTACGGCAACAACAAGACAGGAAATCTGTTACAGCTATGTAAGGCACTCTTTGCCTATTCCGACAGTGCTAAGGCATATTTTATGGAATAACTCCCTTTTTTGATTAGAAAGGATGAAAACTATGATGAAGAAGATCCTATCCGTACTCCTGCTTTTGACTCTTATAATGTCCCTTTTGCCTGTTCCCAAAACCAATGCCAAAGCGGCGGCCCAGGATACCGCCAACTCTGACATCCGTGTTATGAGCGCCAATGTTCTGGCGGAATTTGCCAGCTGGTCGGGGGATGGGGTGGCGCCTCCTGCCACATCTACTCGTGTAGTCAAGCTGGAACAGATGCTCAATGAGAACAATCCCATAGTTGTGGGAACCCAAGAAATGAGTCCCACTTGGTACACGGCTTTTAAAAAGCTGGATTCTACCAAATGGGGTTGGCTGGAGGAGTCCGATGTAGCGGGCTATTCTTACTACAACTATGTGCCCAACAAGGGTCTGGCCTTGAACAGCATCCTGTACCGCAAGGATCTTCTGACCCTGAACGCCCATGGTGTAGAGGCTTATTCCAGCCGCAGCAATGGCCAATGTATCGTTTGGGCTGTCTTTACCCTCCTAAGCAACGGCAAGCAGTTTGCGTTCATCAGTACCCACTGGACGCCCGGTGCCAATAAGGCCAACGAACGCCTTGCCCAAGCAGAACAGCTTGCCAAGAAGGTCAACAGCCTCCGCAATACCTATGGGGATACGGTCATTTGTACCGGTGACTTTAACTGCAACGACCAAACCCAAGAGTACCGCAGATTTTTGATCAATTCCAACTCTCTTGACAGCCGTGGAGCCGCTGCAAAGCGGGGAGACCACCTGAATAAGATCGACCATGTGACGGCTACAGCAGATGCAAGCTTTTCCTATCATACCATTTGCTATGAGGCAAACAATGCCTATGCAATCTCCGACCATCCCTTTGCTGTGGCGGATATTAAGCTGGGCTCTGCTATGGTTTTTGAATTTACGGATGATACCAACTCCCGCGCCCACTATAAACAGCAAAATTACCGCTACAATGCCTATGACTACCATGCGGCCTATTGGAATTATGATTCTGCACTGGTATCCAATCGAACCATTAACAAGACCGACGGCACCTTGAGTTTCACTGCAAGTGCTACCGGTAATCCTTATCTGGTCATCGGTACAAACAGCACCACAGATCCCAAGACGGCTTACGGTCTCAGTTTCCAAACCAAGGAGGCACAGATCGCCAGGGTGAAGTTTAAGCTGAGCGGTAGTTCCCTGATCGACAGTTCTACCAAGCCTTCTGTTACAGTCGGTGTTGCAAACCGTTCCTCCGGAGTTTGGGCGACCAATAAGAAGACATATACCTTGGACAAGGCTACTGCCGGCTATGTAACGCTGGATATTTCCCTGACAGACAGTGGGGTTCGCAGTGTTGCTACCATAGATTCTCTCCGCGTGACCTTTGACAACATTAAGAACGGTACCGTTACCATTGACTCTATCTATATGGGAAAGAGCAAAACCACGCCTCTGAGCCAGAGTCTGTTCTTTGATTATTCCAACACCTCTGCGGATCAGAGTAGATACGGTGGTAGCTCTTATGGCGGTTATCAGTTTGATAAGGCTTCCAATGGCTATTGGGCGACTCTGGAGACCTCCACTACCAGCAGTTCTGTTTATTCCGATTATTCCATCAGCAATACTGCAGGAACTCTGTCTGTAAAGGTCGCCCAAGGGGTGGCGTATAACAGTGCCAACGGCAAATACGGCCCTTGGCTCACTACCACTAAGACCTACGGTACCTATCCCAACCGCACCACACCCTCTCAGCATCCCCTTCAGTATAATCCTAAGAATGCCCAGTTTGTTCAGGTGGCTTTTAAACTCCAGAATTGTACTTTGGCACAGGGCTCCAATCCCCAAGTCGTAGTCGTATACGATTACGACACCGGAGACGGCACGACCGCTCGCGGGGATTATACCATGATCGGGGATTATACCCTGAGTAACGGAACCTATACCATTGTGACCATCCCTGTTTCCGAACAGTTTAAGACCGCAAGCAAGATCACTACCTTTGGTATGCGGTTCTGGCATATTAAGGGAACTTCTTCAAGTGCCAAGGTAGAGATCGACTACATCTACGTAGGACCGGAAAGCGGTCTGCCGACCAAGCACGTCTATGACCACAGCACGACCAAGGCAACTTGTACCGAACAGGGTTACACGACCCATACTTGCAGAACCTGTGGCTATA
>JAZSAO010000332.1:0-24092 GCA_045601945.1 Faecousia sp.
GAAGGCCCAAGCATTTTTCAGTGTCTTTGCACTGACATCTCTTGCCTCTGCATCTACGGCTCTTTGGCACCTCTGGACGGTGAGGGAGGAAATGTCCTGATCCATAATGGACTGGAACCGTGTTTTCACGATGGTCTTATATCCACAGATGGTGGAGGGGGACAGGACAGAGGATCGTGCATCTATATAAGCCTCAGCGGCCTTTCTTAGGCTGATCCGCTTGGGCTGCTTCTTGGCTTCCTTCATCCGGGCTTTGATGGCCATAGCCTCCGCAAGGGCTTCCTTCTCCGTGGGTCTGGTAATGGATATGGTCTCTCCATCCACCGTGACCCGGACAAACCAAGACCCGGAGGGTAATTTCTTAGCTGTTGGTGTTTTCATTTGACTTTTTACCTCCTATGTGCTACCATAAAAGGGTAGACGAATCCTATGTTTGAGAGTGCGATTTTTCTACACGACCGCTTCCGGCTGGTACCCGGAGGCGGTCTTTTTTTCCGTCAGTGGCAGTTGTCAAAAATTCTTTGACAACTGATTGGCGGTCCAGTTCCCTTTCTTTGAAACAATTATTGATATGGTAACTGATGGTCTGCTTACTTGTTTGGAACAGCTCTGCCATACCTTTTTGACTAAGCCAAATAGATTCGTCTTTTACAAAAGCGTTTACTGAAACATCTTCTTCGGCTGAACGATATACTAAAAAATGAAATTCTTTTTCCATGGGAATGGCTCCTTTCTATCCGAAGTGGTATGAAGGTGCATTTTTGTTTTTAAAGGGGTCGAAATCGACCACTTTAATCAGTAGCCGAGGAATCCTCGGCTACCGGATGAGGGGGGCAACAGGTACCCACCATCTTTGCTTAGTTCCAGTTGATATCACTATCGGTGAGGTAGTCACCGGAGGCCATTTCTGCGGCAGAACGGTTGATAGCCATAGCCTCTACGGGAGTGGTTTTTGTAAAATCGGGATCCCATGCAAGAACAAGCTTTCTCATGAGCTCAAGAGCAAGGATCTGATCAGCTTCGGGGAGCATATCCACCATGTTTGCAATTTGCTGTGCGATAGGTGCCATTGTAAATTCCTCCTTTACTTGTAAATATCGCCACGACTTCCAATGTCTATAATATGCAGGATTTCCAATTTGTTTTCAAGGGTGTATTTGTAAATGATCCGGTACTTGCCGATCCGGAGACGGTAGCGGTCGTCCTGGGAACCCTGCATAGCTTTGATATCCCCCACAGGGGGCTTCTGTGTCAGACCAATGATGCCGTTACGGATACGCTCCTTGGTAGGCTTATCCATAGCGTTAATGGCTTTGACAGCTGCTTTTGAGTATCTGATCTCCATGGGCATTCCTCCATTCTTCAAAATTAGATGTTGTTGTGTGATGAACTACTTATGGGGTTTTAGGGGCAAAGCCCCAACCAAGTGGAGTTGCACAAGCAAATCCAGTGCTTGTTAAGACATCTCCAAAAGCTACCTGACTGAGCTGGTGAAGGCTACGGCTTTACCGAGGATGTGGAGGGATTTCATATCTTCGCCCCAGTAGGAGAGAGGGCGGTATTTTTATTTGGGGAGTTGAGGTTTACCGTCCATTTTTTCCAACTTCCGTACGCTTGGGTTGGCGGTCAGTGCCTTTGTTTGAGATAAGGCGGCTTGATGAAGCTGTTGCATTCTCTGCTGCTGTGGCATCTGCTTCTCGATTAGATAGGCGTTTAGGTTTTCGAGATTAGAGAGGATCAGGAGCTGCTCTACAGAGGCATAGTCTCGCATGTTTCCCCTTTTATCCGGGTTTTCCGATCGCCACTGCTTGGCTGTTTTTCCGAACATGACGACATTGAGTACATCGGCTTCGTCTGAATAAATAAAGCCCTGCTGTACTCTTGGCAATTGGGGTGAGACTAAGTGAGCCTTGATCGCATCGGTATGGATACGATAATTGGCACTTGCAAGGACACGCTTTACATTCCAATCGAGAGCGTTACGGTGGCTCTCATCTTCCTTTAGTCTCTGATAATCTTTGATGATATATAGCTTGAATTCTGGGGATAGCCAAGACGCAAATTCAAAAGCAATATCTTTGTGAGCGTAAGTACCGCCACCATATCGCCCCGATTTAGAAACAATGCCAATGGCATTTGTACTTTTGATCCACTGTTGTGGGGAAAGTGTGAAAGCGTTCTCACCAGCATGTTCTTTAAAGGAGTCGAATTCGACCCCTTTAAATCCAGGGTTATTAAGTTTCTCCCATAGACCAAGAAAGTCTATAGTGCTTCTTAGTCTTAACCAGTTTTTTACTACATCTTTCGGTGCTGTAGAATTCTTTTTTCGTGCCATATCTGTGAGGGAAATATAATCTTCTTCGCTTCCAACGGTAGTAACGACGGAAATATCCACACCGTCGGCATGGATCACGCTTTCAACTTTCTTATTTGCCATGAAATTGATCTCCTTTTATATTCTATCTGATGGTGCTGCTATGACCTTGCCTAAAACAAGGATATAGCTACTCTGGTGAGAGGATCATTACTGCTGAAATGAATGTAATTGCGGGGGGTGTAATGAAAAAATATTTCAGCATGGAAACGATATATGGTTCAATCTGTTGAATCTGTCTCTTTCTTATGTTTTTCGGCAAGAAACTCTGTGAATTCTAGGACTTTTTCCCATCCTTCCTCTGGTATTTGAACTAAGCTTTTTATTAAGCTTTGTACAATTGGTGAATGAATATCTGCACCACTTTCGCGAAAGACGGTTGCAATCTCTTTTTCGGCATCATCATAGACATCGTCTTCGCCATTGCTGCTTAATTCTCTGAGGATTCGCTTGTTATCCAAATGAAAATATGGTTCACTTACATGCCCTAAAAGGTAGTCAATACTTACATGGAAAAATTGTGCAAGTAAACCAATAACCTCAATGTTTGGCTCGCGTAATCCTTTTTCGTAATTTACATATGTGGTGTATGGCATCGAGAGCCTTTTTGCTGCTTCTCGCATGCTAATGCCCATATCTTTTCTTAATTCTTGTATTCTTGTCATGTCTACATTCCTCCCATAGATAGTATTACACAGAATGGGTAAATTGTCAACCAGATAAAATATTAAATGTTTTAAAAAATTACTCAATTTGAGAAAAAACTATTGACATATTCCCAAAATGGGTATATAATCAAAATATACCCAAAACGAGTAATGAGGTGGAGTAATGAAATACAAGAATATTGAAGCAGAGAGAGCACGACGAGGAATGAGCCTTGAACAGATTGCATCTCTTATTGGGATCTCAAGAAAAACATTTTATAACTGGTGCAGAAGTGGGACTATTCCAGAGTCGGCGATTGAAAAAATGTCGGTCATCTTCAATTGTTCTACTAACTACCTGGCGGAATGTGACGAAGAGACCTTCTTTGAATCCTAGCATCATTATGGTGCCTCAACTATAGCCACTAATAAGGAGGTGAGAATATGCCGAGAGTAGTGCTCTCTAAGACTTTGGAGGAAAAGCGGGAACGAATGGGCTTGCTGAAGGGCACGCTGGAGAAGTACCGGGAGGCTCGTGGCTATGTGAGTTGGGCAGAAGCCGCCCCCAAGTGTGGCTTTTCCGCAGCAACCCTGTACACCCGGCTGAAGAAGCCCGAGAAGCTGACATTGGGAGAGATCGAGCAGATCATCCATGGTCTGAAGATCCCTCCCGAAGAGATCAGACCGTATTTGTGCTGAGGCTTAACTTGCCTGTGTTGGCAGAACTTAAGGGCAAAGTGTGTGCAGAGTTCTGCAGCTGTGTAAAAGAAAATCCGCCTGCCGATGTACCAGATCGACAAGCGGAAAGGTGGTTTGAGTACCACCTAAAATATATCAATTTTAGGAGGAAATGTCAAGATGTCTACGAAAGAAATTGTGTTACATAAGCTGATTGAGGAAATGAATTCTCGCCAGATCGATATCGTAAACACGTTTGTGAGATCCCTGATGGGAAAGGATGCTGTTAAGGCTGTGGAGGAAAACATATGCACGACTTTGAGCAAGACCGCATCCTGAGTGCACTCAATTACATAATTTTATCAGATGTGTAATGCGACAGTTTTTCACAAGTATCGTAGGAGGAAAATAGGAAAACTTCCTTTTTTCCGCAGTGTTGCAAAATAGGAAAATTTCCCTATATTGCAAAATCTGCAAAATAGGAAGATTCTCCTTTTTTCCGAAATCGTGCAAAATAGGGAAATTTTCCTTTTTTCCGGAAACGCTGATAATATATATTTTTAATATATATTATTACGGTCATTTCCGTTGGTCATGTGGTGGGAGGGAAAGGGGGCTTGAGTCACCCCTTTCCTTCCCCACACAACCAATGACTACGCGTGTAAGAGGTGATAAATTTTGAAAAGAAAATCAAATGACAAAAGACTTGCCATTGCGAGATATATGCCACCGCTGAAACGAAGACCCAGCCCGGAAGCACCGTATATCTACGAGAATGATCAAGTGCTGTGCTGGCTTTCCAGAAATCCGGATCTACTTGGGTTTTTGTTTACCAAAATAGTTGATAGTGGCTGCATCGAATACAATCACAATACAGGAGAATGGGTAGGTGTCAGCTATGAAGATGATTAACGAGACTAACGGAGGTGAGCAGGATGGTGAAAAATTGCAGTAACTGCAAGCTAACCCTTGAGAATGCATTATCTTCCTATGTGGAGCCGTCACCGGAATGTGCAGTGTGCAAAATAATTATCGTTGGGAAAGAACAAATGCCGAGTCAGTGGAAACCAGCCATAAAGAATCGACCAAACGAAGAGGTGATTGACGATAAGGAAGACACAAAAAGCATACTAAAGCGGTATACTGATTTAGGCATTCGGTCGGAACAACTCGACATACTGGCAGACCGTTTAGCGGCCAATAATGTGGGCTTAGTTCGGTGGATTCCTGTTAAGGAGAAACTGCCGGAATTACATGAGCCGGTTATTGTCTGCAGAGAAAAGAATGGGGTTTTATGTGTTAATTACGGTGTTTTGGATATCGATGACTGGTGGTATGTTTTTCACGGCACGCGGTGTAAGAAAGTGACTCACTGGATGCCCTTACCGAGTCTACCACATGCGTGATATTAGAGAATGAGACCGTTAATATGAGTCTAACGGACCGTGAATGTATGGAACAAGCGAACAGGTGAGGTGAATGAGTTAAGTGGATTGGAAGCATGAAGCGATTGAGAAGCTAAAGGATTACCGGGCACGGCGGAATGCACTGGTGAGCATTTCGGAGGAAATCACAAGGCTGAAGGAGGCAGCCTGTAGTCTCCGTGCAGTTTCTGTGGATGGGATGCCGGGAAATACGGGGCTAAATGCACAAGAGGACAGGCTGCTGTCGAACCTGGTACATCGTCAGGAACTGGAACAGCGGCTGACAGATACGCAGCTATGGCTTACCACCATGGACCGGGCTTTGGATCAACTGGACCGGGAGGACAGACAGATCCTTGAGAAGTTTTATATCCACCCTGCAAAGGGCAATGTGGACAGGCTGTGCGAGGAACTGTCTATCGAGAAGTCCGGCATCTACAAACGGAAGGACAAGGCACTACGCAGGCTGACGATCGCACTCTATGGAATCGTGGAAAGCTGAAATTGGAGAATTTCAGGAGACGATTTTTCTCAAAAGATATGCTATAATGGCATTGTGAAAAAAGCGTAAGACCTCGCCGGAGGGATCCGGTGGGGCCTTTTGCACAGTACGGAGGGGTATATGAGAAACCGACCGGATAGGGATGGAGCACACCGCCCGGCGTTTGAGCGGAATAAGAAAAAGATCTATGCAACCCAGCGAGTGTGTGGGATCTGCGGTAAGCTTGTGGACTTTGACAGAAAGTACCCGCACCCCTTGTCTCCTTGCATCGATCATATCATCCCAATCGTTAAAGGGGGCCACCCCAGCGACATTGAAAATTTGCAGCTTGCCCACTTCGCCTGTAACCGGCAGAAGGCTGATAAGCTGTTGCGCAGTAAAAAGACAATGTCCGCTCAAGACGAGGTACTTTCGAACCGGATCTTGCCTCATTCCTGCGACTGGACCGCCTACCGGGGAAAATAGGGGGTATACCCCCCTCCCCGGGGCGGCTTCTGACCTTCAACGGGCGTACTGTGAATATTTCTCGCTGAGAAGTGAGTGGAATCGGAGGAGGCTCTATGGCTGAGTACAGGGGCAAGGACTATCTGAAGAACCGTCTGACGGTGAAGCAGAGTCGAGTGAATCTGCGGTATAAATATTACGAGATGAAGAACGGGGTGAAGGATTTCGGATCCCTCATCCCTCCTAACATGAGATGGCTGTCTGCTACCCTTGGCTGGTGTGCCAAGGCGGTGGATAGCTTGGCGGACCGTCTGGCCTTCCGGGAATTCCGGGAGGATAATTTTGATGTGAACAGCATTTTCCAGATGAACAACAGCGATATCCTCTTTGACAGTGCTGTTCTTTCGGCGCTGATCAGTGCTTGCTGTTTTATTTACATCTCCCCGGATGAGAAGGGCTTCCCTCGGCTGCAGGTCATTGACGGGGCCAATGCCACAGGCATTATGGATCCCATTACCGGTATGCTGACAGAGGGCTATGCGGTCATTGAACGGAACAAAGAGAACAAGCCCATATTGGAGGCGTACTTCGTCGGTGGCAGGACGGAGTATTACAGGGACAACCGGCTGGAGGGGGTTGTAGAGACCAATGCCCCCTATCCCCTTCTTGTGCCTATCGTACATAGACCGGATGCGGCTCGGCCCTTCGGCCATTCCCGGATCAGCCGGGCCTGCATGGATCTGATGCAGGGTGCTTTGCGAACGCTGAAACGCTCCGAGGTTAGTGCCGAATTCTATAGCTTCCCTCAGAAGTATGTAACAGGCCTGTCCAATGATGTGGAGAAAATGGATAAGTGGAAGGCTACCATGTCCAGCTTTATCTCCTTTACCAAGGACGAGGACGGAGAAACGCCAAAGCTGGGACAGTTCACCCAGCAGAGCATGAGTCCCTACACAGAGCAACTCCGCACCTTTGCGGCACTGTTCGCCGGGGAAACGGGTTTGACCTTGGATGATCTGGGCTTTGTGACGGACAACCCCTCCAGTGCCGAGGCCATCAAGGCAAGCCATGAG
Source organism: Faecousia sp. (assembly GCA_045601945.1). GTDB lineage: Bacteria > Bacillota > Clostridia > Oscillospirales > Oscillospiraceae > JAZOXB01. The sequence goes on from JAZSAO010000332.1 coordinate 7,143, forward strand.
AATCTGAGGCTGGCAGCCAGGAAGGCGCAGAGGACCTTCGGCAGCGGGTTCCTGAATGTGGGATACCTTGCCGCCTGTGTCCGGGATGACTTCGCATATCGCCGGGAACAGCTGTATTTGACCAAGCCTGTTTGGGAGCCGGTCTTTGAGCCGGATGCGGCTATGCTGTCCAGTATCGGCGACGGTGTAGGAAAGATCAATCAGGCGGTACCCGGATATTTCAGCAGCACGAACCTGCAGGACATGACCGGCATCCGATCCGAGAAGTAAGGAGCCTATTATGGAAGATGTCGCTCCTCAGCTGATAGAGGATGTAACGGGAGAATTCCACCGGCTCTATGATGGTAGTGGTACTATTCAAGGTTTGATCCAAAATATCCAGCAAGGAACGGCTACCTATGCAGAAGCACAGGAATACTCTTTGGAGGTTTCCCGTCTGATCGGACGGGCCTATGAGAAGCATATTTCTTCCGAAACTCTGCCGGATGGGAAAATGTATTACAATATCGCCTCCCGTCTGATCCCCTCCACCCTGGACGAAAACTACAAGCTTGTATCCGACTATGCCGCAAAGGCACAGCAGGCTCTAAACCAAAAAGCCGGCATTGGTCTGAAGGCGCAGACAGCACCCCTGAACGAGGATCGTGTGCGTGGCATGGTGGACAAAGTCTCCAATGCAGAGCAGTACGACGATGTGTCCGGTTGGCTTCTCACAGCAATGGAAAATTTCAGCCAGAACATTGTGGATCAGACGGTCAAGGCAAATGCCGACTTCCATGCCAGGGCAGGCCTATCTCCCAAGATCATCCGCAAAGCAGAACGAAAGTGCTGTAAGTGGTGCCGAGCCCTTGCGGGGGAATTTGATTATTCCGATCTGCCGGACGATATCTACCGCCGCCATGAAAACTGCCACTGTACGGTGCTGTACGATCCTGCAGATGGGAGTAAAAAACTCCAGAATGTTCACACAAAGAAGTGGACAGATCCGGGGGATCGTGATAAAATAGAATTCCGGAAGAACTACTCTCCTGTTAAAAGTAGCAGCGGAGATAGAATGTTTCATACGAAAGGCGATCCAATGGTTGAAGTTACCGGGCCGGGCGAACAATCGCACCCAAGCGAAATTGCAAGATTTCGCAGAGAGATTGCAGAATGTGGTGCAGAACTTATTGAGAAAGACTACGAGTCTCTTGGGTACTGTCCGGGCTTCCTTCCCGGTCAACCGGGACAGGTTCATGTATCGAAGGGTGCAAGCTATAGTGCCTGGCTGCACGAAATGCAGCATATGCGTGATGACCGGGATGCCGGATGGACCGGTATGCGAATCATGCAGGACAAGGATGCTCGATACGAACGGGAACATGTTGCATACGGCATGGAAGTAGATCTTGCAAGAGAGGCCGGTCGTGAAGATATAGCAGAAAGATTGCTTGCAAATTTGGAGGAGGAAAGGAGGACAATCTATGGCTATTGATAGTGCTACCAGAAAAATGTTGAGCGGAGATAAAAGCGCAATCATTGATGGATTTATTAGCTCCAGCATGGTTGATAATTTTAATGCCATTATATGTGCGGTAAAATATCAGCTTCATGAAAAAGCGGTAGAAGGTCAATTGGTTCGACTCAGTAGAGATAACACATGCTTGTTTGGCCAAAATGCCGGATACAGAATATCTGATGTTGCCCTTGCTGCATTGCATCTGCTCGGCATTTCGGAGTACGATGGTACCGAAGAGAATGTCCTCGCTTTGATTGATTCTAAGCTTAACTTTTACGAATAAAACCCTCGACTTGCAAATATATGAAGCACGATGCTGTAAAGGCACCGTGCTTTTTTATACCCAAAAATAAGGAGGTTGGATATGGGTGAGCCACGGAGAGGCCGCCAGACCCCAACGAGATCCGTTGTCCTGCCGTATACACAGACCTATGGGCAGGAGGCAATCGATCTATACAACTCCACAGGCCGTACTGCCCAGGAATGGCAGGAGATCCAAATGTATGACATTCTGGCGGTCAATGAGGAGGGCTTATGGGTGCATACCAAGTACGGCTATGCAGTGCCCCGGCGAAACGGCAAGAATGAGATCGTCGCCATGCGTGAGATCTACGGGCTGACACATGGGGAGAAGATCCTGCACACGGCACACCGTACTACAACCAGTGCCTCTGCATCTAAGAGACTGGCGGCATTACTGAGCGCAGCGGGCTACACCGAGGTTGCACGGACCAAAAAGGACGAGATCTACGATAAGCACTACACCTACTCCAAGCAAATGGGGTTGGAATGTATCACGATCTTGGGAGAGGGAGGCGGCAGCTGCAGCTTCCGTACAAGATCTTCCAAGGGTGGTCTGGGCGAAGGCTTTGACCTCCTTGTGATCGACGAGGCACAGGAGTACCAGGATGCAGAGGAAAGCGCACTGAAATATGTGGTATCAGACAGCCGGAATCCTCAGACCATTTTCTGTGGAACACCGCCTACACCGGTCTCCTCCGGCACGGTCTTCCTGAAGCTCCGAAACGGCACTCTACAGGGAGAAACGAAAAACGCAGGCTGGGCAGAATGGTCAGTGGATGAACCGGTAGACCCTAATGATCGGGAGAAATGGTATGAAACAAACCCTTCTCTCGGTACGATCCTTACAGAGCGAAAGATTCTGGATGAGATCGGGTCGGATCATGTGGACTTTAACATTCAGCGTTTGGGGCTTTGGCTTCGATATAATCAGAAATCCGCTATCAGCAGAGCAGAATGGGAAGAACAGCAGTGTGCCGCTCTTCCTAAGTTTACCGGCAAGCTGTTCGTAGGCATTAAGTACGGTCACGAGGGTGACCATGTGGCAATGTCCGTTGCTGTCAAAACCACAGAGGGGAAAATCTTCGTAGAGGCCATAGATTGCAAATCTATGCGAGTGGGCAATGGCTGGATCCTGGACTTCCTGTCCAAGGCAGATATAGAGACGGTAGTAGCAGATGGTGCCAATGGGCAACAGCTCCTGGCAGACGGCATGAAAAAGCTACACTTAAAGCAGCCTCTGATGCCTACGGTAAAACAGGTAATTGTAGCAAATGCCGCCTTCGCCCAAGGACTGTATGACAAGCGGATCTGCCACATGGGACAGCCCTCCCTTGTGCAGGTAGTCAGCAATTGCGAGAAGCGGGCCATTGGTACAAACGGTGGCTTTGGCTACAAGGCCATTCTGGACGGGGCCAGGATCGAGCTTATGGACAGCATGATCCTTGCCTTCTGGAGCTGTAGCGAGCAAAAGGAAAAGCGGAAGCAAACGATCAGCTACTAACAGGGCAACCTGTAGTAAATAAAATACCGATACCACCGGGTAAGTGGGGAGGAAAATGTATGTCAGAATTTAAACCTATCACAACACAGGAGGAATTCGATGCCGCCATCCGAGACCGCCTCAAGCGGGAGCAGGAGTCTACTGCAAAGAAGTATGGGGACTACGATGACCTCAAGAAGAGGGCTGCAGACCAGGAATCCCAGATCAGCACCCTCACCAAGGAACGGGACGAACAGGCCAAGAAGTATGCCGGATATGATAAAACTCTGTCCGAGCTGCAGACCAAGGTCAAGGCACACGAGACCAACTCGGTAAAAATGCGAATTGCCCATGAGACCGGGATCCCCTTCGAACTGGCCTCCAAGCTCTCCGGTGAAACGGAAGAGGATATCCGTAAGGATGCAGAGACCATGTCCAAGTTCGTCGCCAAGAGTAAGTATGTCGCACCTCTGAAGTCCGATGGAAATGCAGAGGAAGACGGAAACCGTGCAGCACTGAAAACCATGCTGCAGAATATGAAAGGAGCTAAGTAACTATGGAAAATGTATTAAGCAGAGGAGAACTGTTCAACCCCACTGTGGTTGCGGGTCTGTTCAAGAATGTCCGGGGCAAGTCCTCTCTCGCAACCCTCAGCGAGCAGATGCCCGTCGCCTTTAACGGCAACGAGATCTTCACCTTCTCTATGGACGATGAAGTGAATCTCCTGGGTGAGAACGAGCCGAAGACGGCCGGACGAATTGCCGTTGCCCCTGTGAGGGTGGTGCCTGTGAAGATCGAGTACGGTGCTCGTGTATCCGATGAGTTCATGCATGCCTCCGAGGAGCGACAGCTGGATATTCTGGAGGCCTTTACGGACGGCTTTGCCAAGAAGGTGGCAAGGGGCCTGGATATCATGGCTATGCATGGCGTGAATCCCCGTACCGGCGCACTGTCTCAGCTGATCACACAGTACTTTGACAAGTCCACCAAGACCGTTTCCTACGCAGCGGCCTCCTGCGACGACAATGTAGAGGAGGCTATCGAGCTGCTGGGGGATCACGATGTTACCGGTATCTGCATGGCAAAGACCTTTGCCTCCGCTATGGGCAAGCTGAAGAATGGCCAGGGCGGAAAGCTGTACCCGGAGCTGTCCTGGGGAGGCCAGCCCAATGCGGTCAACGGTGTGCCTGCCAGAGTCAACAGTACCGTTTCCTTCGGTACATCCCAGGATATGGCCATCGTAGGCGACTTTGCCAACTACTTTAAGTGGGGCTACTCCAAGGAGATCCCTCTTGAGGTGATCCCCTACGGCGATCCCGACAACACCGGCAAGGATCTGAAGGGCCACAACCAGGTATATCTCCGTTCCGAGGTGTACATCGGCTGGGGCATTCTCGATATTAACGCCTTTGCCCGTGTGACCAAGGAGGCGTAAGCCTATCTATGGGCCGGGCGAGGTGATAGTATGGAGGATTTTGCTAATCTGCAGGATATGATCCTTCTGTGGCGGCATATGACCGCCGACGAGGAGGGAAGAGCCAAGGCTCTACTGCCTGTTGTTTCTGCCACCCTGCGTACTGAGGCCGCCAAGGTGGGAAAGAGCCTGGATGCCATGATAGCTGCAGACCCCTATATGGGGCAGGTGGTTAAATCCGTGACAGTGGACGTGGTAAGCCGTGCACTTATGACCTCCACAGACCAGGAGCCCATGACCCAAATGACCCAAAGTGCCGGTGGCTACAGTGCTACCGGCACTTTTCTGGTACCGGGGGGCGGCCTGTTTATTAAGAAAAGCGAGCTGGCACGGCTGGGCCTTCGGCGGCAGAGGATGGGAGTGATCGATGTCTATGGCAGCACTGATTAAGGGAATCTCCGTAATCCTCTACGAAAAGGTACAGGTCGGGGAGGATGCTTTTTCCGCACCGGTTTACGAGGAGCGGCCTGTGGTGATAGACAATGTGTTGGTCAGCCCTGCAGGAACAGGCGATCTCGTGGGAGAGGCACAGCTCCACGGAAAACGGGTGCAGTATGATTTATGCATTCCCAAGGGGGATACACATAACTGGGAAAATGCCAGGGTGGAATTCTTCGGCCATGTTTGGGAAACGGTAGGCTTTGTGCAGGAGTGGATCGAGGGCAATCTGCCACTGGACTGGAACCGTAAGGTCAAGGTGGAACGGTATGTCTAAGGTAACCATTGAGCTGAGCAGCCCCGGGATCATAGAGCTGTTAAAATCACAAGAGATTTCCGATATCTGCGAGAAAGAGGCTGAGCGGATGACCAAAGCGGCAGGAGTGGACTATGTACCCAATGTCCATGTTGGCAGGACAAGAGTAAATGCCTCAGCTCTTCAGGACAAAGGAGGAGAAACAAAGTGATCGAATTGATCGTCAAAGACTTTCTGCAGAGGAAGCTGCCGCAGAAGATATACATGGAGTACCCCGAAAATCCGCCTAAGCGGTTCTTCCTGCTCCGCAGATCGGGACAGGGACGGGAGGATATGTTGGAAACCTCTACCCTCTTCTTGGATTCCTACGGAGAGACACTTCTTGAGACCGCAAAGCTGAACGAAGCCGGGAAGGCCGCTATGGATGACCTGACAGAGCTTGACGAGGTAACCTCCTCCCAACGCAGCGGAGACTACCCTATTGAAGATGTTCAGAACAAAAGATACCGCTATCAAGCGGTGCAAACCATCACACATTACTGAAAGGAGCTTTGATATGCAAAACAACGTAAGCGTAGGCAAGCCTAAGAAGGGCGGAGCCATCTTCCGTGCACCCTTGGGCACAGTTCTGCCTACAGATGCCAAATCAGCGTTAGATCAGGCGTTTAAGAGCCTGGGCTATATCTCCGAAGACGGTGTAACCAACGCCAACAGCCCCACCAGCGAGAAGATTAAGGCCTGGGGTGGTGATACGGTAGCCAATGTGCAGACCGAAAAGCCGGATACCTTCAAGTTCACTCTGATTGAGGCACTGAATGTGGAGGTCCTGAAGGCTGTATACGGGGACAACAATGTTACCGGCGATCTGCAGACGGGTATCACGATCACCGCAAACAGCGACGAGCAGGCGGAATGTAGCTGGGTCATTGACATGATCCTCAAGGGCGGTGTGGCAAAGCGGATCGTGGTTCCCAAGGCTGCCGTAACCGAAGTTGCGGAGATCGCGTATCTGGACAACAAGCCTATCGGCTATGGTACCACCATTTCCGCTGTTCCCGATGAAAAGGGAAATACCCACTATGATTACATGATCGGTGTAGCACAGCCCGATGAAACTGATAAACCCGAGGAAGGTGATAAACCCGAGGAAGGTGACGACAACGGCGAGGAAGGAGGGGCTGAATAATGGTGCAGGGAACCACAAAGAGCGGCTTCGTTTTTGAAATCGAGTCGGATATCCTGGACGATATGGAACTGATGGACCAGGTCGTTGAGTGCGACACGAATCCTGCAGCTCTCTCCCGGGTGATCAAAATGGTCTTAGGAGAAGGACAACGCAAGGCCCTGTATGATCATCTGCGGGATGAGAGGGGCAAGGTGCCTGTTAAGGCGGTAGGCGAAGCGATCACCGATATCTTCTCCGCAATCGGCCAGAACGGAAAAAACTGATTACCCTCGCCGGCATGTTGTCTGCAGATCGGGATGCACTTGTCTGCGATCTAGCGGAAACCTACGGGATATTGGATTATAGAGCGTTGCCGGTTTCTTTGCTGGCAACGCTCGCTGTCGGTTTGAGGGCAGATTCCCGTATTAAAATGCGTTTGTCCGGCATGAAGGCAAGCAGAACGGAATTACTGCTTGCAGCAACAGTAGACCGTCTTTCTATGCTTCTGTGGTCCAAAACAGAGGATGGAAGAAACGGCACAAATCGTCCCAAATCTGTGCTGGATGCCATCATGGGCAAGGGGAATGATCCCAAGGATATTCAGGCATATGATTCAGCAGAGGCATTTGAAACCGATTGGGAAACTATTACGGGGGTGAAACATGGCAGGTAAAAGTAGTATTGCAAAAGCATATGTGCAGATCCTCCCTTCTGCCGAAGGTTTGAGGGACAAGCTTTCCGGAGTGTTTGGCAGAGAAATGCCGACTGCCGGAAGCAATGCCGGTGGGGCATTCGGCTCGAACCTGATCAGCAAAATCAAAAGCGTCATTGTAGCAGCGGGTATCGGGAAAATGCTTTCCGAGGCGATTCAGAAAGGCGGTGCCATGGAGCAAAGCATAGGCGGCATCGAAACGCTGTTTAAGGACAGTGCGGATGCTGTCATCAAGAATGCGGAGCAGGCCTATAAGACGGCCGGAATGTCTGCCAATCAGTACATGGAAACCGTCACCAGCTTCTCTGCAAGCCTCCTACAAGGCCTGGGAGGAGACACAGCCAAGGCCGCTGATATCGCAGATATGGCAATGGTGGATATGTCCGACAATGCTAACAAAATGGGCACGGATATGGAAGCTATCCAGAATGCCTATCAGGGCTTCGCAAAGCAGAACTATACCATGCTGGATAACCTCAAGCTGGGCTATGGTGGCACCAAGACGGAAATGCAGCGGCTTTTGGCTGATGCACAGAAGCTGACAGGGGTGGAGTATGATATTAGCAACCTGTCTGACGTCTATTCTGCAATCCATGTGATCCAAGAGGAAATCGGGATCACAGGGACAACAGCCAAGGAGGCTTCTTCTACGCTTTCCGGCTCTCTGTCCTCCATGAAGGCGGCATTCAGCAATGTTCTGGCCAATCTGTCTCTGGGGCGTGATATTGGGCCGTCCTTAAAAGAACTGGGTAACACGGTATTTACCTTTGTGAGAGGCAATTTACTCCCTATGCTGGGGAATATTCTATCTGCATTGCCTTCCTTATTACAGGAAGTCCTTAGCATGGCGATCCAAGGACTGAACATGATCGGGGATAATGCGGAGTCTATCGTACAGATGGGAATAGACTTGGTGACAGGGATCGGGAGTGCCATCATCACAGCATTACCCTATCTTGCAGAGTCGGCATGGGGGATCATTACTGCATTGGGCAGTGCTCTGATAAATACGGATTGGCTGCAAATTGGCAGTGATGTGATCGGCAATCTTAGATCCAGCCTGAACCTTGCGGCGGGTGAAATCCTGGGTACGGATGGCAATATTGTGAAATCCGTATTGGACTCCATTGCTACGGGCCTTCCGGATGTGATTGCATCCGGAGGAAGGATCGTAAACAGTATTGTTGACGGGATATTCGGGGCATTACCGGATCTGGTCGATACGGCACTTGATCTGTTGACCTCTTTTGTCGGCAAATTGCTTGACGGACTGCCCGGAATACTGGAAACGGGAAAAGGAATGCTATTGAATCTCGTAGATGGGATTAGAACAGCTTTTCCGGCTATTTTAGAGTCAGCAGGAGCTGCAGTAATAAAACTTCTTTCGGGTTTAATAAAGAACTTACCGAGCATTCTTTCTGCCGGATTTAATCTGGTTTCCGAGCTGATCCGTGGAATCGGAAATGCCTTGCCAAGCTTGGGGACGAAAGCGGGAGAACTTGCCAGAAAACTCTGGAATGTCATCAAGGAAATTGATTGGCTTGAGCTTGGAAAAGATATCATCCGTGGTTTGATCAATGGCATCGGGGCAATGGGTTCGGCATTGTGGGATGCGGCTAAAAACATAGCAAGATCTGCGCTTAACGCAATTAAGAGTTTTTTTGGAATTGCTTCACCATCCAAAGTGATGCGTGACGAGGTTGGTAAGTTTCTGCCTCAGGGTGTGGCTGTAGGTGTGAAGCAAAATCTTAACCCCATTTCCGAGGCGATGCATGACATGGCAGATCTGACAACAGATTCCCTTGGCGCAAGCCTCCGACTGGATACATCAAAGATGACACCTGTCACGGAAAACAGATATGGAGAAACGAGTATCCAGATCAGCGTGTACGGAAGCCCGGGACAGAACGAGGAGGAACTGGCAGAACAAGTCGCAGAGAGGCTCTTTCTTGAAGTGGAACGAAGGGAGGCACAGTTAGCATAATGCGAAAAGATTATTTTATTTTCAGCGGAATGAATAGCTTAGACTGCAATGCCATCCTGTGCCAGGTAAAAAACGAGAATACGCCGAAACGAGAAGTAAGCTTCCAGACTGTGCCGGGTAGATCGGGAGATCTGCTCCTCGACCAGAAACGCTGGGGAAATGTGCGAGTCCATTATACCTGCGCAATCGTCGAAGATTTCCATCAGAATTATCAAGCACTAAAGAATGGCCTGTATTTGAACCAAGGGTATCGACGACTGGAGGACTCTATCCACCCGGGAGAATTCCGTATAGCTGCATTCTGCGAGGCTATTGAGCCCAGAAATGCGAGATACAACCGAACCGGACAATTTGACTTGGTATTCAGCTGCAAGCCTCAGCGGTATTTGAAAAACGGAGAGCAGGAGGTATTTTTCGGTGAGACGGGTGTCTTATACAATGCTACCTCTTTTTCGGCAAAACCTTTGATCACGGTGCATGGCTCCGGGTTCGGCATGGTACAGATCGGGGATACGACAGTTGAACTGAAGGAGCTGTCGGATTCCCTTATCCTTGATTGCGATATGCAGAATGCCTATTGCATTGGGACAGACGGAGCGCCGGTCAATAAGAATGCCTCGATCTATGCACCGGTATTCCCGGAGCTGCAGCCGGGAGAAAACCTTATAACATGGTCCGGAGGTGTTACAGGGTTAGAAATTGTTCCAAGGTGGTGGGTACTATGATGCCGATTCTTTTTGACGAGTTCGAACAGGAATTCAACAGCAACGGCATAGGAATCCTGAATGATTGCATTGCTTGTGATGTTGTGCAGGAATTGAATGGTCAATACGAGTTAACTATGAAATACCCTGTTACAGGAATTCATTTTGACTCCTTGGGACAGCGAAAAATTATACTTGCAAAAGCGGATCCGGAAGGACGAACGCAGCCCTTCCGGATCTATCGCATTACCACGCCCTTAGGAGGCATAGTAACGGTTTTGGCAAGGCATATGGCATATGACCTGTCCGGGATTCCTGTTTCGCCCTTTACGGCAGAGAGTGCAGCAGATGCTATGTTTCAAATAAAAACCCATTGCGTTACCGAATGTCCCTTCTATTTTACTACGGACAAGGCAACAGCAGCGGCTCTAAGAGTAACTGTTCCAACTGTAATTTGGGGTCTGCTTGGTGGAACGCAAGGAAGCATCTTGGATGTATATGGTGGTGAATATGAGTTTGATCGGATGGATATCCGCCTGCTCCAAAGGCGCGGCTCAGATCGTGGTGTGTCGGTGCGTTACGGAAAGAATTTGAGGAATCTGGAGCAGGATGAGTGTTGTGCCAACTGCTATACTGCAGTATACCCTTATTGGGCCAATGCGGAAGGCCAGGTTGTAGAACTGCCGGAAAAGACGGTCAAAGCAGCCGGTAACTACAATTATGTCAGAATTAGAACGCTGGACCTGTCCGCTGAATGGCAGGAGGCTCCTACAGAGGAACAGCTTAGGCATAGAGCAGAACGATTCATTGCGGAAAATCAAATCGGGATCCCCCGAATCTCCTGGAAGGTTGAATTCTTACGGCTGAAACAGGAGAATGTGTATCAGCAGCTTGCCGCCTTGGAACAGGTAGCCTTAGGGGATTCAGTGTCTGTAATGTTCCCTCATATGGGCATTCAAGCTGTGGCTCGTGTGGTTGCTACAACCTTTGATGCAATCTTGGAAGAATACAAGGTGATAAATCTTGGGAGCGTAAAAGCCAACTTAGCCCAAACCATCGCAAATCATCAGGCAGAACTTGCGAAAAAACCGTCTATGACCACGGTTGAGAGGATAACAATGTCTTTGACGGGTCGCATTCTGGGAGCAACAGGTGGTACAGTTCGTTTCCTGGATGAGGACGGAGACGGCATGCCGGATACTCTCTATATTGCTAACAGTCCTGATCCTCTTCAGGCTAAAAAGGTATGGAGATGGAATTATGAAGGCTGGGCAGCTTCCGCAAACGGATATGACGGTCCCTTTGTTATGGGGGCAACCCTGGAAAAGGGGTTGCTTGCAGAAGCAGTTACAGCTGCTAATCTCATTGCAGGGACCATCAAGAGTGCGGATGAAAAAACCTTCTTTCTTGACTTGGACAACGGAATCCTTCGCATGGCGGCGCAAGCTCTGTCTGTCGCAGGGAAAACAGTAGAGGAAATTGCAAACGACTGCGCGAAGGATGCCATTGGGAAGCAAACCCAAGAGACTATTTTTAATATCCTGTCAGACAATGGTAAATATGACGGGATCTGGATGCAGGACGGCAAACTATATTTTAATTTAACCTATGCCCAATCAGGATATCTGAGTGCAGCTAATATCAAGCTATCAGGGAAATTTACAGTCTGCTCTGATACGGAGAATGGCTCCGTTGGTGGGCATATTGGCTATATGCCCGGCTCTTCCGGGAATGGGAACCAAACGGACGGCATAGGAATTTCCAACGAAGGAGAGACGGTCTATGTTATTGTCACCACAAAGGGTGTCCGCTTGCAATCCGGTTCAGCTGACCTAAATATCCCACTGAACGGAGATATCAATGTGAATGGTAACCTGAATGTAAATGGTGATATCTATTATTCCGGGTCGTTAAATAATAGCTTGTAGGGAGGAATACATGAACATTTTACACAAAATCAAGATTGATCTTAGCAGGCGGCAGCAGCCGGAACGGATCGATGTCGTCCAGGGAGACAGCATGTCTCGCAGTATAGAAATAAAACTCTACGACAATGGTGTTGCTTACCAAGTGCCGGACACCGTTTCTATTTTGCAGATTGCATATTGCAAGCCGGACAAGACCTGTGGACTGTATGATGAACTGCCGTCCGGTGAAGTTGCCTGTGCCGTTGTGGGGAATACCGTAACGGCAATTCTACATCCGCAGATGTTTACTGCAGCGGGTACGGTATATTGCGAACTGCGCATGATAAATGGCCCCGACAAACAGCTTACTACCTTCAAGTGGATTATGAATGTCTCGGAATCCGTCGTTAATAAGATGAATTCGGAAGACTATTACAATTTCCGTGCTGTTTCGATTCTTTCAATAAACGACCGTACTCCTAATAGTCAAGGTGAGATTTATATAGCAGGAGAAGATATTCCTGCATTTCCTGCCAATATTCCCGATTTTGAGGGGAGTGTAGACGATGCACTGGATGAGCTTGCTGCACATCTATTCGAGGGACCTTTAAGTGGTTGGGAAAATGCTCTTTCCAATTTTGGCGATGCCGATCTTCGTGGCCTTCCTGTTATGGATCCTGATGCCGAGCAAGGTTATAGTCCCATGCAGGTGGAAACAGGAAAAAAGGAGGACCAGGGGAAGATCTTTTGTGTTCCTACTGTTGGCCGCATTGAGGAGCTTTTGCAGGAATTCAAGGATGGCATGGCCCTTGGCGGTCTTGATTTCGACTCCGGCTATGTAGATGAGGAGGGCTACCTCCATATGACCCTTGGGGGACAGGAGATCGAGGGCTTCGAGCCCTTTTACATCGGCTCTGCTGCCGAGGCGCCCGGGGATCTGATCTTGGATGGAGACAGACTCTATCTCAGCAAGGACGGGGAGCCTATGGGGGAGGGTGTGACTCTTCCTGCAGGAGGCGGTACAGGAAGCGGTACCGGCTCTACCATGAAGCTTCTCAGCCGAAATCCCAACAGCAGCTTCTCTGTGATGGACACTGCAAAGGAAGCCTTGATCCTATTCAGCTGGTCTTCTGTAGACACCGAAGACAGTAGTCCCACGGGAAAAGGCTCTGCTTCTTGGTTCGTAGGGGACAAGCGTGTGGCAACCCAAAGTGTAGAACAGGGAGATGGCAGCTTTGACATCCTGCCTTATTTGGAAACCGGCGTGGAAAACACGGTCAAGCTGACCATTGAGGATGCCTACGGCACAAGTCGGAGCCGTATTTGGACGGTGACAGTGATCTCCTTTGGTCTCAGCTGGGATTTAGAGCCTATGTCCTGCCATCCTTCCGCTGAAATGAGCATCCGCTTGGTGCCTTCGGGGATGGGAGATAAGACTCTGACCCTAACCATTGACGGTGAGGTACATTTTACCCGGGTCATTGCTTCCACGGGACGAACGGTGACCGTAGACCTTCCGCCCCTGTCTCACGGCGCCCATAGGCTCACTGCCTCCTTGTCTCTGGTGACGGAGGGAGAAACCATTTCCACAGAGCCTTTGGAGCACGTTGGTATATGGTATGAAGAAGGCAGTACGGAGCCTGTGGTGGCATTTTTCCACGAGACCTTGGAAATTCCCCAATATGCTACGGTGTCGGCACCCTATTTGGTCTACGATCCCCTTACGGAACGGGCAGGGATCACCCTGTATGAAAACGGGGTGGAAGTCAGGACTCTGACCGTAGGACGGGGAATGGAGAACTGGGCATATCGGCCTACTGCAGAGGGCGTGACGACTCTGAAAATCGGGGTAACTGCCAAGTCGGAGGTGCAGGACAGCTTGACCGTGACCGTTACCGCCTTGGGCTATGACATTGCTCCCGTGACCGCAGGCTTGGTACTGGAATGCAGTCCCGGGGGACACAGCAACAGCGAAAGCAATCGGGAAAGCTTCGGCTATAGGGATGGAAAGGGGGAAAACCATCCCTTCTTGTTCTCGGAGAATTTTGACTGGGAAAACGGTGGCTTCCGACAGGACGAAGAAGGGATCACCGCCTTGGTGATCAAGCGAGGCTCTACCGTTACCTTGGATCGTAGCTTTTTCCAAGGGGATGCCACCGCCAAGGGCAGACAGATCAAATTGATCCTGAAAACTACGGCCTGTAAGGACTATGAGGCACAGTTCCTGACTTGCGAAGATCAGGGCATCGGCCTGATCCTAAAGGCCCAAGAGGGGATCCTATCTTCGGAATCTCAGAGGATCACTTTCCCCTATTGCGAGGAGGAAAAGCTGGAGATCGACTTGAATATAGAATCTGCAAAGGAAAATCGCCTTGCCACCGTGTGGCTCCGAGGGGTTCCCTCCGGCGTCTTTGCCTATGCTCCTTCTGACAGCTGGGCACAAGGTACCCCCAAAGCCGTGGTCATAGGCTCTCCCGATTGTGATGTGTGGCTTTACGGCATCCGGATGTATGATAACAGCCTGACTCGCTACGACATTCTGGCAAACTACATTGCAGATGCAGGAACCACAGAGGATATGATCGCCCGTTATGAGCGGAACGATATTTATAACACGGGCGGCACCATTAGTCTCAGCAAACTTGCCTCTGCCAACCCGGATCTGCGGATCCTTCACATTGAGGCGGGGGATATGACCACCTCCAAGACCCACGAGGTGCCCTGCTCTGTAGAGCTGAGTCATAAGAATGGCCCCGGCTTTACTGCCACCGGTGTCACCATGAAGGCACAGGGTACATCCTCTCTGGAATACGGCTTGGCAGCTCTCAATCTGGATCTGGACTTCTCCGGAGCAGATTGGAGAAATGACAAGGGAGAAGCTATCACCGGATTCTCTATGAGGGAAAGCAGCATCCCTGTGAATTACTTCAATGTGAAGCTGAATGTAGCCTCCTCGGAAAATGCCAACAATGTCTGCTTGGCAGAGGAGTATAACACCTTCAATCCCTATGTGTCTCAGCCCCGTTTGGACAACAACGCAGATCCCGCTCAGATCCAAAAGATCCGTGACACCGTAGAAGGGAATCCCTGCGCAGTCTTTTTTACCAATACCTCGGTCAAGACCATTACCGTAGGGGCCCGAACTGTGGCATCGGGAGAAATGATCCTTTACGGCTGCGGGGATATGAATAATTCTAAGAAGAATTTTGCGGTCTTCGGTCAGGACAACAGCCGCTATCCTCAACAGTGCTGTATAGAGATCCTCAATAATAACAACGACCCCTGTCGTTTTAAGTCCGACGATCTCACAGGGGAAACATGGGACGGTGGAGAAGGAACCTCGAACTTTGAGTTCCGTTACCCTAAGGATCCCACAGAGGAAATGAAGGCGGCGTTCCAAAGGCTCCTGTCTTGGGTGGTTTCCACAGACCCTGCACAGGCTACGGGAGAGGCCTTGCTCCGACCGGTGCAGTTCCAAGGGGTGACGTACAATACAGACTCTTCTTCTTATCGTTTGGCAAAATTCCGAGGAGAACTGGGGGAACATTTCAGCGTGGAGTCTCTCCTGTTCCACTATCTGTTTACAGAGTTCCATCTCATGGTAGACAATCGGGCAAAGAATACCTTCCTGTCTTATGAATGGGATTCTTCTGCAGGGGGCTACCGGTGGAATTTCAATAAGGACTATGATAATGACACCGCCGCAGGTACGGACAATTCCGGCGGTCTCACCTTCCGCTACGGCTTAGAGGATGGGGACAGTGTCGGGGCGCAGATGGTCTATAATGCCTCGGACAGTGTTCTGTGGTGCAACCTTCGGGATACCATGGGGGAGGAATTAAAGGCCATGTTCCACAGGCTGGAATCCCAAAAGGCATGGGACACAGACCGTATTTTGGAGCATTTCCGCACCTACCAAAGTGCCAGACCGGAAATTCTGGTGGCAGAGGATATGTGGGCAAAGTACTTTATGCCCTATATCAATAAGGGAGAAAAACGCTATCTGGAAATGGCGCAAGGGACAAAAGCCTACCAGCGAGGAAGATTTTACCGCTATCAGCGGCCTTATCTCAGTTCCAAGTACCTGAGTTCTTATGCAACCTCGGACTCCCTCAGCCTGCGAATCAACGCCGTCAGTGATTTTACACTGACACCCTATTCCGATGTGTACGCCTGTGTAAAGTTCGGTAACGCTTCTCTGGTGAAACTGCGGGCCAAAAGGGGAGAAGAGATCTTGATCCCCTGCAATGCGGATACCACAAACGATTTGGAAACCTATCTCTATAGCGCAGGGAGCATTTCCCGATTGGGGGATCTCAGCGGTTTGCAGACCAGTGAGATCGAACTGAATTCTGCGGTGAAACTGCGGAATCTGCCCTTAGGCTCTTCTGCGCCGGGTTACGAGAACAACGATCTGACACAGCTTAGTTTCGGTACCATTGGGAACTTAGAGTCCATTGATCTCAGCGGTTTGGGGAAACTGGGCGGAACGCTGGATCTGAGCCAATTCGACGGTCTGCAGGAACTGTATGCCGCCGGGAGCGGCATCAGCGGCGTGATCTTTGCACCAAATGCCCCGGTGACGACGGCCATCCTCCCTCGTGTGGGTACCCTGATCCTTCGGGGACAGACCAAGCTGGAGACTCTAAGTTTGGACGGAAGCAAACTCCTGAATCTGCGTGTAGAAGATAGTCCCAATGTGGATAGTCTGGCATTGGTTCGATCTGCGACCGGTCTCCAAAGAGGCCGTATTACCAATGTCCGCTGGGACACAGCAGAGGGAGATACCCTTTTAAGACTGGCACAGCTGGGGGGCTATGACGAAGGAGGAACCCCCTGTGATCGATTTGTTCTGACAGGCTCTGCCCATGTGCCTACCATTTGCCAGGATGAATTGCAGACATTGCATCAGGCCTTTCCCAATTTGGAACTGACCTATGGAGAAATGGTGCCTGCCTATACAGCTACCTTCTGTAACGAGGACGGTACAGTGCTTCATACCCAATTGGTTCGTAAGGGCGGTACTTGC
>JAZSAO010000333.1:0-2638 GCA_045601945.1 Faecousia sp.
GGTTTCTCCTTTACGAGACGGAGAGATAACCTGTATATCCATAGGAGACAGATTCTGATATTTAGGAAGACGATAAGCACATAATTCCGTTACGGTCTGCAGCAACTCTTGTGGATTCTTTCGACGAATAAAAAAGAAATCTCCATCTTTCCTATGAAGAACAGGCAGTTCCCCCCGATTGACACCGTGAGCATTGGTTACAATGAGACTTTCCTGTGCCTGACGAAAAACCTCTTTTAATGCAACAGTCATGATCCGTCCACTGCTAATCAAATCTTCAAAGACTTTGCCCGGCCCAACACTGGGCAACTGATCCGGATCCCCTACCAGCACCAAGTTGGCCTTTGCAGGCAGGGCGCTCAACACGCTACGCATCAGCAGAAGATCCACCATAGACATTTCGTCGATAATCAGCGTATCACATTGCAATGGATCGTCTTCATCTTTCGCAAAATACATTTCTCCCGTTTGAGGCGAAATCTGGGCTTCCAACAGACGATGTATAGTAGATGCCTCACATCCGGTCAATTCGGAAAGTCGTTTGGCAGCTCGTCCTGTAGGTGCTGCTAAGAGAACCTTTCGTTTCAAGATCTTGCATAAAGACAAGATTCCTGCAAGCGTTGTTGTTTTGCCGGTTCCCGGCCCGCCGGTAAGAATCATAAGTTTCTGTTCACCCGCTGTGAGAATCGCCTTGCGCTGAAGACCGGCATATTGAATTTGATTTTCACTTTCGATAGCTTGTAAAAACCGCTCCGATTGGGGCAACGGTTTGGCAGGGACCTCAGCCATTGCCAGAAGTCTGTTCGCTATCTCTGTTTCCGCCTCTAGATATTCCGGGAGATAGAATGCCCTATCTCCCCAACCTTCCTCAACTGAGAGGGCACCAAGACTCAGCAAGCGCAGTGTTCCTTCATGGATACACGCTCCCTCTACACCAAGCAAATGCATGGCAACCCCTAACAACTTATCCTTTGGCAAGTAACAATGCCCGTTATCCTGAGAGGATCTCAAAAGGTACATAATTCCGGCATCTATGCGTCGGGGATCTCTCTCTGCAATACCGAGCCTCTTTCCCAAAGCATCTGTGGCCCCAAAGGAGCCTGCTATTTCCGATTGGGTCAAAATATACGGATTACTGCGAACCATTTCTAATGCACTATCCCCGTATAACTTATAAGTTCGAACTGCAAGATCCGCGGGAAGATGATTAGTTGTCATAAACTCTACGAGTCTGCGGATTCCTACCTGATTGCGATAGTTTTCCCCTATTTCCCTCGCCTTAGTAAGAGAAATACCACTGATTTCAGCTAACCGCTCCGGTGATGAATCCAGAATTTTGAGAGATTCATCTCCAAAACGAGCCACGATTTTTTGCGCAGTTTTAGGGCCGATGCCCTTCACCGCACGGGAAGAAAGATATTTTAATATATCTTCTCTTGTATCCGGCAGAAGCCGTTCCAGAAATTCTGCTTCAAACTGTTTACCGTAGGAACTGTGAGATACCCAATGACCGGTGATCATCAGACGTTCTCCGGTTGTTGGTACAGGGATCGTTCCCACCACAGTTATATCACCCCGTTCCTCACTTTTAAACCGAAGAACCGCATAACCATTTTCGTTATTTTGATAAATTACGCCGGTGATCGTTCCCCTAATCAGTTCCTGTTCCAAGTTCATTCTCCCATCTTAATTCCTGATGTAGCTGCTCCGGCGCACAGATCTTTGCATAACTATGCCCCCTAAGCAGTAATTCCACATTCATTTGTCCTTCCGGATCTAAACCAAGATCTACAAAATACAGTTGCCCTTTCAAAGTATGAAGAGACTTCCTAACAATATTCTCCACGTCGGAAGCATCTCCCTGCAATGGGATCACGTGATACACTGTTGATAGTCCGGAAAAGCATATTGTTTCCAGCAATGCACAAAAAACCAATCCCAAGCCGCACAAACCCAAAAGTACAATAATGAACTGTATCAGCATAACACCACCTCATGCCATTGTATGTTAGGTCATGGTATATGGTGTCCTACAATATATCATACTACAAAAAATAGGAATTCGCAATCTTTTTTTACAAAAAAGAACAGGCTCTGCCATAAAAACCGTTTACGACAGAGCCTATATTGATATTCTGAGGATAATCCTAAACAGAACCCTTGAGAATAAACAGGTAAATGTGGCCTTCAGATATCTCTACGACCTTGCAGAGCGCGAAGAAGCGTTACCTCATCAGCAAATTCGAGCTGACTTCCTACAGGGATACCATATGCAAGGCGTGTTACACGGACCTCCAATGGGCGGAGTAAACGAGATATATACATTGCCGTTGCCTCCCCCTCTGTATCGGGGTTTGTTGCCATGATGACTTCTTGAATATCTCCTCTACCTATTCGCGTCAATAATTCACGAATTCGTATATCATCAGGTCCTACATGATTGAGAGGCGAGATTACACCGTGAAGTACATGATACAAGCCATTAAACTCTCTGGCTCGTTCCATGGCGATCACGTCCTTGGGCTCTGCAACCACGCATATCATATCTCGCTGTCTGCCATCATCTTCGCAGATAGGACAAACATCTCGATCTGTTAAATTTTGACAGATTGGACATAAATGGACTTTCGCCTTTGCT
>JAZSAO010000334.1:0-9118 GCA_045601945.1 Faecousia sp.
GGAGATTGAAGGACATAACCGATCCGCTGTGCCTGTTCTCTCTGAGGCCACTGGGAAAGCAAGAGCCTGCAATATCGAATCTCGCCGGAAAACTGCCCATGGGGAGCCATGCAAGATTTTAGCTGTCTTAATAAAGTTGACTTCCCACAACCGGAAGGACCGCAAAGAATCAGAAAATCTCCACGAAAAACCTGAAAGCTAAGATTGCACAGAGCATTTTTCTCACTGTCAGGATAAGTAAAAGTTACATTTTTGAATGAATATAATTCCATTTTTTCTCCTCTGTTGCGTTCAGTACAATGGGCAAACTGCAAAGAGTAAAATAAACAAATTGAAAGGATAGTGTCACTACATTCAGCCCCATATAACGGATATAGGGAAAATAGCGAAACCCAAAGGCAGAAACCATCGTGCCAGACAAAAGAAACAGGCCACAAAAGCCCAAGAAAACCAGTGTGGCTTTATCCCTATCTTCAAACTGATAGATAGAAAACGCACTGCGCCCCTTTAGACCGTATCCACGGCTTTTCATGCTGTCAGCAGTTTCGATGGCATTTTCAAGAGACCAGGTAATCATAATGGATAACACAGTGATACCGATTCCGATTCTTTGCAGCAGACTTCCTTCCGAAATATTCCTACCAATGCTCCTCTGGGCATCGACTACCAAGTGCATCTGATCCTTAAACTTCGGAATAAATCGTAGGGTCATGCTTAGCACAAGGGATAAGGCGGGAATGATTCGTCCAAACAGGTAAATGAATTTGTCTGAGGTAATCACGCGGTTAAAATTCATAAACCACAGCATGACAGTTGCAATCATTGCTCCGGAGCTGATTCCATAGAGAATGCTTTCCAAAGTGAGAGGATTCCCTGTGGGTAAATACAACAAAATGGTAGCCCCCTCGTGGCTAAAGGCAGGATTGATAAAGGCTGTCAGCAATACCATTGGCAGACACCATTTCAGGCAAAAGAGTACGGCTTTCTTCCCTTCTATCTGAATGGCATAGATGCAGGCACATAGCAGAGAGATCCCCTGTGACAAAGGATGGTTCAGCACCATAGAAAATCCAATGACCAAAGAAAAATATAAAAAATTGACCAATGGATGATAGTGTGAAAATCGATCCTTCATCTTAACCACCGGTAGCGTAGCCGCCATCTATATCCTTACCCAAATCACAGGTATATCGCCATTCCACTATATCCCCGGATTGCAACTGATAACGAGAGCATCCGTAATTGGGATACCAGCCGTTCACCCGATACATCCAACCGGACAAGCTGCCACAATCGAATTCATATAGATTGGAGATCCCCTCTACATACGCACTGTTATAAATTGGAGTCCAGGAAGCCTCCATATGGATCTTATTTTCCCTGCAAACTCTTTGCAAAACATCAAAAACGGATTCCCCTTCATAAAAGGTAACGGAGGTCTTTGACAAGATCACACCGTTTGATGGAACCATCTCCAGCTTACCCGGCTCAAGTTGCTCTAAATGATTCAAAATAGCGGAACACTCAATGGAGAATGTACAGCTAAGGGCTTTTTGAGTATTCACTTCCTGTTGATCAGGCTCTACAGGATTCGGCTTTCCTTCCGGAACGGGATCCGTAAGGTACTGATCCTTACCATTGGTGTAGAGGTGGTCATCACTGGCTTTTACATCAGATAAATACGCATCATTCTCTATGCCAAAAGGTTCTGTTTCTTCCGTTTGCCCTTCTTCTACAGCTTCAGTAGACTCCTGAAAAGGCTCTTCTCCACGAATGGTTATGGTTCCTATGGTACCATCCAAACTCATATTTAAAATGGTGGCCTTACTGCCTGTAAGGGAGACGGATACTACCGGCTTCTCTGCCTCATACCCTGTTGCTCCTTGCATCTCCCATTTATCTGCCAAATAAACAGACAGAAGGGCAGAAAATCCAAAGGGCTCTTCTTGCGAGAGCGTGACTATGACCTCTTCTCCCTTTCTTTCTGAAATGACAACAGATAAGTTAACATCCTTTGCTTCCAAAATATCACTGCCGAAAATAGTCCATTCATAGGATATCTCACCGGATTTCCCGGTAAATACAGCAATGGCATTTTCATTCCGAATCCGCTGAATGATATTTTTTTGAATCATTCCGTTTTCTGGAATTTCAATGGATTCTTGAAGGCTTACACCGCCAAAGCTTCCATCACAGCTATATAAGAAAACTGCTATGGAAAGAATTACTAATATGCTAAGTATTTTCTTCATGGTCATTCTCCAATCACAAGCCTACCGTTTTTTGTAACAAGGGTATCATTCGTCATGGCAAGACTCTGGAATTCGTCTGTTGCAGCAAAAACCGCATCCTCTATGCTGAGGTCGAGAACATCACCGGAGCGAACACTGCCCCGCAAACGAAAGCATAGCCGAAGCAAAACATGCTCTTCTCCTTCCAACAATTCCTTGCTGAAGGCATATTTTCCTCCCGTCATATCCAGGTACATGATATTGATTTGACCCAAATCATTACTTGCCTGCACATTGCAGCTCCAAGTTGGCAGTTGTTGCCCGGTTTTGCTTTCGCTGTTCAGGATTAAGACATTTCCCTCTTTCAGTCCAAGGAATTCCAATCGTGAGGGATCAAAACCAATGCTCATACTCATAGCAGGATACAGGGCTTCTCCCAAATCAGAAATTCTAACGTCTAAGGTAAATTCCTTACTTTGAGAAACAGAAAGCTTTTGGGGTGTTTCAACAGTGAGGACGGGAACGCCGGGGGACTCTTTAGGGAATAGAGAAAGAAGTCCTGTTGCCACAAGAAGTACTAGGGCTCCCAAAAGAAACCAAGGCCACTTTTTTCTCTTAGTTACTGTATCCTGCTGTTTTTCTGCCATAGAAACTCCTTCCAAGAGGTGGGAAGTATTCTCCCCACCTCTCTGACTCATTCTTATTTTGTGGGTGAGATTGCAGCTTTTGTCACAATCTCGTACTCAGAACCGTTTACAAAAGCTTCTACAATTCCCAATGCATCGAAAGTATTGATGCGGCTATCACCGTTGACATTGAGAACCAATATTTGATCATCGGTGGGTGCATTTCCCTTGCGGAGCCATGCATCTACAGCAGCAAGGGCATCCTGTGCATTTATGATCCCATCCCCATTTGCATCACCAAACAGAATGGACTCCTCGGACACAGAATCAATAGAATAAAGATTACTATCAATGAATTTCTCCATGTCAATAGAGGCATCTACCAGGGCAATATATGTGGCAACACCGGTTTTGCGTGTTACTTCCTTGCTGTATTGGAATGCAATATCGGTGTTATTGTTCCGGAAGGTCAGCCGCGAACCCTCTGAAATGCCGGTAACTGCTACTGCTACCGCTTTTTTGTCAGAGGGGATCAGATCTACATCGTCTCCTTCATACAGGCATACGGCACTGAAGGAAATTCCTTCTACCACATTCACTACACCTTTGGCAAACTCTGTATTTACAATTATCATGGAAGCATCCTCCGTAGAATGAGAGGTCAGCTTCACAGACATACCGGACAGACCTATGTTTAATTGATTCCCTAATACGGAACCATCGGGCTTGAAAGCAACGGTAAACAATTCTGCGGGGAGGGACTCACCGGAGATGCTCAGAGAATTGTTCCCATTTGCATCAAAGTAGACAACACGAAGCTTACCGGTCTCTGCCTCTAAATTCCAACTTACCCTGCCACCTGTCAGACGGGTGCTTGGCTTTACATCAGTGACGCTTATTCCGTTAGGGACATTCATGACAAAGTCGATCAATTTGTAAGCTGCGTCGTTGTCCCAGTTGTTGATTCCAATCACTGCATTAAAAGCATTTGTATGATTTACTTCTGCCGGTAATCCTAATGTTGCAGTCATCTCACCGGCCTCGTTGCTCTCACCAAAGGTTACATCAGAAAAATTATACAAGGAGGACTTCCCTTTTTGCAGTCGGTCATAGGCTACCAATGCATAGCAAGCCTGATCTGTAGCCATGTTGTTAGAGATTGTTCCCTGATGTGCAAACATTGCGTCCTTTTCCACATAGTAACTGAGAAGATTATCAAGGACAGAATTTCCCTCTTTTACAAAACGAGAATCGGTATCCGGGTTGATTCCCCATGTAGTACAAGCTACGATGATCTGAGATGCACTTTCAGAGGTCTCCACTGTTCCGTATCGGAAACCTCCATTAGAGAGCTGATCCTTAGACAAACGGGAAAATGCTCTCTCTGCTGCCGCAGCCACATTAGGCTGATCTTTATAGGGATAAAGGGCTTGAAGGGTCATGCCGGTGATATCTACATCTAAATTTGTACCACTCAATGACCAACCGCCCTCTTTCAGCTCAGCATTCAGGATATAATCCAAGCACTGCTGTCGGATCGTAGGGTCAGAAGTTGCATAGTGATTGGAGTCTAAGGCAATCAATGCCCAAATCGTGCCGTTGATGCCTTGTTTTTTGATCCAATTAAAGTCTTCATAGGGAGCAGTCAGATTCCAGTTCCCTACTGTCCGTGCATCCTTGCCGATAGATGAAAGAGCTACGATCAAGCGAGAGTTATCCGTAGACTTATGTTTATGTAACGCTCCATTGAGATTGACTTTCGCTGCAGTAGTATTGACTTTCTCTACAATACGATCGTAATAATCTGCAAAATATTTATGATTCTTTGAGTAGTACCCACCCCGTGCTAAAGAAAGCACTGTCCACTCTCCGGCGTTAGTGCCGAAATTAGGCTCAGTTACAGTTGCTGCAAGCTGTGCCATAGTAGCATTCAAAACAGCAGAAATATCCTGTCCCTTTTCCGGCTCGGAGGGCAGCTCCGAATCCGCAGTTTTCGCTATGTGAATTACAGCAGATGCAGGAGAAGATACCATAGAATCAGGACACATATCTACTCCACTTCTACCATCACACCAAAGATACCATGTTCCTTCATTTGGGAATGCAAGGGTAGCGATCCCCTCGTGGTTGGTCTTCGCAGTCCCCTCTGCCTTCCCTATTTGCTGCCCATAGAAGACAGTGTGGTTTTCTTCCTTTGTGGTGGTGGATGACATTCCCATGCCTCCACTTACCAATAAAAGCTGAATGGTTATTTCTTCATTCGTCTTTCCATGATATTCGTGGACGATCCGATTTTCACTATCAGCAAAATAATGGAAGCCATAGGCAGAATCATTGAAAAAATTCCAATCACTGTAATGGGCAACATCCAGATAATCACCGGGCTTTAGAACAATTCTGTCCGCTGTGAAGCCCCAACCGTTTTCATCCGCAGGATACGCTCCGTTGTAATCGTAACGTAGGTTCTCATCCTCGTACCCAAACAAGCCACTTGAAAAATACATACTTGCCGGTGCACCATTGGATGTATCCACATCACCAAAGTCTAAGGCCAGAAGCTGTTCATGAACATATATGAACAGATGGAGGGCGGTGATTTCTTGCTTTCCGTCACTGTTGGTATCGTAGATGTAATCCTCCAAACCGTAATGAGCCAGGTCTATTTGATTCAAATCATCCAGACTAACACCCCGATGGGCCATAAGGGAACCTTTGGGCTCTGCAATAAACTTGCCATCTTCGCTAATAGATATATAGACACAATCAGCATTAGAGGAATAGGCAGCAGAGCCAAGGGGTATAATTGTCAGCACAAAGGCCAGTAACAAGCTTAAGAGTTTCTTTGCCATTTTCATAGAATTCATTCCTTTCTATAAATAGATAGGATGTGCCCATTTATAGTAATATTAAGCTATTTTATCTATCAGCCAAGAAAGAAGGCCTTGGCACTGTCGGAGTAAGCAAACAGCGCCTTGCACAGAGTCAAAAGATCTCCATTCTTGTTGTTTCCGTAGGTATCGGCACTGTATACCATTGTGGTGGATACTTGTGTTTCCTCGGAATATACGGCGGCAGAAACAACGGTTCTCAGTTCAGCTGCCAGAAGAGAATCCATTTCAAATGCGTACCAATTCCGATTAGGATCGTAGGACACAATATCGGTGACGATATGGCTAACAGTTTTCCCGTCGATATTGATATAGCTGACATGGAGACATAAATCAGAAACTTCTGCCTTAAAACCTGTAGCATCAATAATGTACTTCAGTGTTACCTTGCTATTCAAATCTAAGGATTTTCCAACCCAGCTAATGGTGGGATCGGAAATGTCATTCATATCTTTATTACTGCTTCCAAAGGTAACGGATTCAAACTCTGTTAGGAGGGCTGTCTGCTGTGCAGTAAGCTTGGCATCTGCAAGAGCATCTGTTCTGTAGCCCTTGAAAATCTGAGTTTTGGCCCCATAACGGAGCAGCTCAGCACACAGAGCCTTCAGGGCTGCAGAACTACCGTTCTTGTTCAGCTGTGCATAAGCATAGGTTGCCACACTGTATTCGTCTGTGTCGGAGGTATAAATTCGATCGTCTTTTTCCATGACCAGTGTTGCTTCAATGATGTCGTTGATCTGTACTGCAGTGATTCCGTTGAGAGTAAAATAATAATAGTTTCCCTTCAGCTCAGGCCGAATTTCAACACTTGCAGAACCTGTACAGGTGTTTCCGCTGTAGGTAGGAACGACGCAAGACAGATAGTAGCTGTCAAAATCTGAAAGCAAAGCTGCATCTACCACATAATTAATAGAAATATCACTTGCTAAGTTTAATGTATGGAATATTTCTATGTTTTCAGAGGCATTTGAAAGGAAGTTGTCATTAATATAGTTTGTAAGTGTTGCTTCCTGCACAGAAATATCTTCCGCAGAAGCAAGAGGATTGGCAGCTACGGCAAGGGCTGTCTCGTAGATCTCGTCTGTTTCCATGTTTCCGTAATAATCCTTAATGGCAGCAAGGAGGAAGATCAGCTCGCTCTTATCTTCCTGAACAAAGAGATTGCCTCCCATAAATTCAGCCATTACATTGCTCGGGAAACCACAGTCTGCTCCGTAACCACAAACCGTAAAGTGCCAACGGATAACATCTCCCAGTGTTACCATCTCTTGGGTGTTATAGTCCTTGATTTCGCTTCCGGGATAAGAAGAACTTGCACCTAAAGATGCCCACCAATCATTGATCGTGTAGACCCAGCCTGCATACTGGCTATAATCAAATTCTGCCAGATAGCCGTCACCGTCGCCGGTATCTTCCAACTCTCCAAAATACGGCTCCATATAATCGGGATACACGGCCTCAGTGGTATCATCAAATGCAAAGCCACCAAAGTAGGATGTAGAGCCCTGATAAGAAATGTCATTAGCGGTTAAGAACTCTACAGTGATATCTCCTACGGATTTTCCTTCTTTTGCATATAGGGACGGCTCTACCAGAAAGCCCTGACCAATATTGTATGCTTCAAAGGTAATGGCACCGTATTTTTCCCTTAACTCATTCGGTGTTAAAGGTGCATTGGACTCCTTAGCGGCCACATTTCCGGGAACGAAACTCAGCACCATTGCAATAGCAAGAATCATGCTCAAGATTGTTTTCGTAAACTTCATAATACTAATCCTTTCATAAATATACTTATTTTTTCTTTGGAAATTTAAGCCCGGAAGACTCCAGTGCTCTGGGCCACGGTCCAAGATACGCCTTGATCTGGGCGCAAGCTGCACTATCGAAATCTTTTTTAGTTGGAAGCCTTCCCAATTCTTTGTACTTGCTGCGCAGAAGGTCCTCCGCCCAGGCCTTCTTTTCTTCAGGTGTCACTTGCATCCCTCCTTCTTCATTGCATTCGTATTTTCACGGGAATTGCAAAAAGTGCAGCCCATCTATCCAAAAGTATGGATAAATTGGCTGCACTCTCCTGTCAAAGCGTGAAAACCACAATCGACACAGTAGGCTCTCTGACTTATGGCAAGGAATATGCCAAACACAGCAATGGACGGTTGTTCCGGATTCTCACCGAATCACCATACTGAATCGAAAAGAAATATTCTGTTAGTAAGAAGACATAAAAAACAAGAAGCTGCGACAATCCAATACAGATTGTCGCAGCCGGTTTTCTACAACTTCAAGCACCGTAAGCCCGTACTTGCAGACCCATGTGCAACCAACATTTGAGCAGTTCTCCTGACTTACGAATCCTCAGCTCTGTGCGGCCTTCTCAGGTTACCCCAATGACCGGCTTTCGCCTTGCACAGTAGCCTCTGCGTATACAGTGGCGGTACCGTCCGGGAATCTCACCCGGTTCTCTATTCTCCTGTGAAGCTGTTACCACTATCACAGGCACTCAAACTGAATATTTACTTACTGCCATAGTATACATGATTCATATTCAAATGTCAAGCGTAAAAATAGGCAATGTGACTTTGGTCAAGGCTTTTATATGGGGACTGAGCCCAGCCAAGCTCTCACGCTGATCTGCGATTATGAAAAGGCAAAATTCTATATTGTTTCCCTTTCTATGGAGGGCCTGTCTCATGTTGAGGTTCCTGCTGACATTGACTGGGCATTGCTTGTGGCCTATCACAGAGGAAGGATGGAATCTGTTGTCGGTACTCCCCTGTATGATAAATACTGTCGCATGACCCAAAAAACGGATATTGTGGTTGGTAGCATTGCCAATGATCGAATGTTCTTCGTCATAGATAACTTCTTTATGGGGAACATTACGGATACAGCCCTTGTAAACAGCTTGTCTGCCCTTCAGCTTGGCAAGCAATTTGTAGCAGTTTCTCAAAAGGGCTGCGATGCCATTCGTATTGAGGCAGAAGTAGAACTGTCCCATTTGGAAAGACTGTTTCTAAAGGACATTGCGGAAGAAAACCGTGCAAGAGGAATCTCTCTCGCCAACGACATCTGCAAGAAGCACCGTAGAGAAGGTCTGTTCTTCGACGAGATTCTTGAGAACGCAAAGACAGGAGGCTAAATATGGATCCAATCCAATTCAAACTATGCGACATCCAGGGAAGACTTTTTGAGCTTTCCGGAAGGAAAGGCTTTAGCAGTGGTGTGTTTATCAAGAGCTTCATGACATCGGGAACCGCTAAGGCGTTGGACTCCACATATAACCGGATGCAATGGGCGGGTGAAGAATATCTCTTGGAAGAAGTCACCGAAGAAGCATCCGAAGCCCTCAGAGCCAATGGCGAAGTATTTTCTCCCG
>JAZSAO010000335.1:0-6868 GCA_045601945.1 Faecousia sp.
GTAAGCCTTGCTCAGAGCCTCCGGATCCAAGGAACCAAAGCCCTCATCCACAAACAGGGTATCCAAATGGACACCTGTAGACATTTGGATCTCGTCGGACAATCCCAGAGCCAGTGCAAGAGATGCTAAGAATGCCTCACCGCCGGAGAGAGAATTGACACTCCGCTGGGTGCCGTTCACATGATCGATGATATCCAGATCCAAACCGCTCTTTCCCTGCAACGTAGCCTTAGCACGCTTCAAGTCATACTGACCGCCGGACATTTCCCTCAAACGGACATTGGCTCTATTCAGAATACGATCAAAGAAGATCCCTTGATAGTAGACCTCTAAGGACAGCTTTTCCTTGCCGTTGACCTTTCCGTTGGCAGTGTTGGATAGAGCATTGACCCATGTATATCTACGCTCTAATTCCGCGATCTCCTGTGCCTTTTGGGAAATTCCTTCCATCGTTCTGCTATTGGCATTGATACGAGAGGCAATTTTTTCTTTTCGCTCTTCCTTAGGCTTCTTTTCTGCCTCCAGAGCAGCTTTTTGCGCCTCCAAGGCCGGAACATCGATCTCCGGTGCATCTATCAGAGACTCCTCAAGGGATTTTATCTCACCACGAATGCCGGACAGGTTGTTGTTGCACTCGTTGTAGGCACTCACAGCCTTTTGCTGCCGATCCTTCAATGCAGAAAGTTCCGTTCTTAGCTTCTCGATTTCTTCCAGCGCTGCAGATTCGCTCTCAAAAGTAAGGTTTTTCTTCTGCGCTTCCAAACCGTTCTTCTGCTGCTTAACCGCTTCCCGTCGGGTGGCAAGTTCCATTGCATTCTCTGTAAGTTTTTGCTTCGCTTCGCTGACACGCTTTTCCTGTTGGGGAATCTGCCCGTCCAGTTCCTGCTTTCTGGCCTCTTCTTTTGCGGCACGAGTGATTTCTTGTCCCAGTTCAAGGATACGGTCTGCCAGTTCCTTTTCGGCTTCCGTGGCTCTTTTTTCCGCTTCCTCTAAGGGGACCTTCGGCAACAAGAGGTTGCATTTTCCTACTACAAAGGTCTTTTTCTCATCGACGATAACCCGCTGCTTTCCTGCTTTCAGGCTGGCTTCATTTGTTTCTGTCTGTGCCTTATGGTATGCCTCCTTGGCAGCCTTTACCTCTGCTTCTGTGGGAGCACACGGAGATAAGGCTGCAGGTGCCGGATGTTCTTTGGAGCCACATACAGGGCAAGGTTTTCCCTCCTCCAAACGCTCTGCAAGGATCCCTGCCTGCTCATCCAAAAACGCATTATTCTTACGGTTATACTCGATTTCCAGTTCCCCGGAGCGTTCGGATGCTTCCTTATAGGCCGTTTGCTTTTTTGTAAGGACTTTTTCTTCCTTGTGAAGGGACAAAAACGCATCCAGAAGTTCTTTCATAGCCTCTTTCTGTCGCGTCAATTCCGTTTGCCGACTCAATAGGCGTTCCTTTTCCGTGGAGATATCCTGCAATTGTTCCCATTCCACTTTCAGGGCTGCAAGCTTTTGCTCTTCTGCAGTTTTATTATCCTCGGCAGAGCAATTCATATCTTCTACCTCTTGAAGTTTCTTCCGTTCGTTCTCATAAGTATCCAGAGCCTTTTGGTATTCGCTGTACTGCGGAAGCACCGTCTCGATCTGCAAGATCTCCTTAGACAGATCCTCTTGCCGACCTTCGGTCTCCTTTGCTTTTTCCAAAGCTTCCCCAAGCATTTTGATTTCTTCCTGCTTGGCTTCCTCGTCGGCCTTGCGCTTTGTTAGATTTTTTCTGTTTCTTTGGATCTCTTCGCTCTTTCCAAGTTCCGTAGCAACCCCTTTGATCCGCTCCCCTAAGGAATCAACTTCGGTCTCCAAAATGCGGTATTCTGCCCGATCTTCCAGAAGCAGTTCCTCCAGAAGCTGCAAAACATTGCTGATCAGCAATTTGTCTTTTTTCCCTTTTTCCACCTCAATGCTGTGGGGGGAATCTTCTTCACAAACAATACCGGCAATATATTGTCTCACACCTGCCTTTGCGGTATCACGATCTTTTTTCAAGTCGGATGCGTCCTTTTGCAGCTGTACCTCCAGAGTCTTGTACATTTGGGTGCTAAAAATGCTACGGAAGATTTCCCTGCGTTGCTCTGTCTTTGCCTGCAACAGGTCACGAAAGGCTCCCTGTGATATCATCGTGATCTGAGAAAACTGTTGCTTAGTTAAGCCGATAATTTCTTCGATCGCAGTTTTTACCTCGTCGTTCTTTGTTAAAGGTTGCCTGTCCGGGATCAAAAATACAACAGCAGCATCCTCCTCTGTGGTTCCTTTTCCCCGTAGCTTTTTCCGTTCGTAGGCAGGATTCCGCTTGACCGTGTAAATCTTTCCTTTATGCCGGAATACCAGCTCCACATAGGTTGCCTCATCCTCCGCGGCATACTTAGAGCGAAGCATACTTGCATCACGGCTGGTACCGCTGGCTTCTCCGTACAGTGCGAATGTAATAGCATCAAAAATCGTTGTCTTGCCCGCTCCGGTATCACCGGTGATCAGATACAGTCCCTGTGTCCCCAAGGTTTCAAAGTCTATGGTATGGACTCCCGCGTAGGGGCCAAAGGCAGACATTGTCAACTTTAACGGTCTCATAGCTTTCCCTCCTCAATGGCTCTGATCAATTTTTCGCAGTAGTCTCTCTGCTCTTGGGTCATAGGCTGTCCGTTCTGATCTTCGTACAGCTTTCCAAAGATCTCCGTAGGAGGCATCTCCTGCATCCCTTCAAGTTCTTCTATCACATGATTACTGCGGGTACGGGTATTGTCGTATTCCACAAGCATGATATTGTGGTAGATCGTCCGGAGTTTTCCCATAGACTCCGGAATGTCCTCTTCATCTGTGAGAATGGCTCGAATATAATCCTCAGTTTCGAATTTCTTATCTAAAAGTTCCTCAAACTTTCCTCTCACACTGCGGAGGTCCCGTTTGGCGTGGAGGGGAATGAGTTCTAATCTCAACGCTCCCTTTTCTTCCAAGTGTACCACCGTCACAGTCTTCTGATGGGACTCTTCGGAAAAGGAATATTTTAACGGTGTGCCACAGTAGTGGATCTGTTTGGAGACAATATTCTGACGTCCATGTATATGTCCCAAGGCCACATAGTCGAAATCTGCGAAAGCAGATGCATCTACATTATCCGTGCCTCCTACCGTCCGTTCTTCGGACTCACAGGTCTCGGCACCTGTAACGAACTGGTGGGTCAGTAGCACATTCCGCACCTGTGTATCCAACTGCATTTTCTTTACTGCCAGACTAACGGCATCGGTATAGGTCTCCACCGTTTCCTCCGGGAAGCATTGACGCACATGGGTCGGCTTCAGGAAGGGCAGCAGATAGAACCGGACTTCCCCATGTTCATCTTGCAGAGGCACCGTTTTGACTGTACCGTTATAGACGGGGGAAAAGTGGAACCCTGCCTGCTCCATGATCCGATTTCCAAAGGAGAGTCGTTCTGCAGAATCGTGATTACCGCTAATGATCATAACCTGTAATTCTCGCTTGGCAAGACGATTGAGGAAGTCGTCAAACAGTTGCACCGCCTCTGCAGAGGGGATGGATTTGTCATACACGTCTCCGGAGATCATAACCACCTGCGGCTGTACAGTATCTATGATCTGCAGAATGTTCTTCAGGATATACTCCTGGTCCTCTATAAGAGAAAAGTTATTTAACCGTTTGCCCAAATGAAGATGGGACAAGTGGTTCAGCTTCATTTCAGTTCCTCCTTAAAATAGGGTAAATTAGAAATATATTGTTTTGCTTCCTCAACAACTTTCTGAGGAGCAGATCCTCGTGAAATTCCAAAGTAATGTTTTGGGACTCTCCGGCAAACATTTTAAATGCCTTATCTCAATTATATCATATCCGGCTTCAAAAAGGAATGCGCAACTGTCACGATTTTATGACAGTTATAGTTAAAACGAAATTTTACCTTCTCCCCACCACCATTATACCATGAGCACAGACCCCTGTTCCGGCAAATGCCAAAACAGAGGTCTACGGTTTTACTTATACAAGTCGCAAGAGGGGGAAACTCGAATACTCCTTAAATAGCAAACAGTTCTTCCGGTGTACCGAAAGTATAGCCCAACTCCTTCCATCGGGTCAGGAGTTCGTCTAAGATCTCTCCGTTGGTTGCAGAGGTGCTGTGTAGCAGCACCACCGCACCGTTGTGGATCCGCGGAATCAGCTTAGAGAATGCTTCCTGTTGAGTAGGCTGTTTCTCATTGATCCAATCCACATAAGCAAGACTCCAAAACACGGTATGATAGCCCAGTTTCTTCGCCATTTTCAAATTTTCCTCGGAGTAACACCCCTGAGGCGGTCGGTAGTACTTTTTCATTTCTTCTCCCGTAACCTGCTTGTACAGGATCCCCAGATCTTCCTGTTCCTTGCGGAAGGAAGCCTCATCCGAAATCTTAGACATATCATAATGATGATAGGTGTGGTTCCCTACCGTATGCCCGTCTGCAACCATCCGTTTCACCAATTCCGGATTCTGCTCCAAATAATTCCCTACCAGAAAAAAGGCTGCCGGAACTCGATGCTTTTCCAACACATCTAAAATCTTCTCTGTCACACCGTTTTCGTACCCTGCATCAAAGGTCAGGTAGATTTTCTTTTCCACGGTATTTCCTATGTACACCGCATCATATTCTTTTAGTCTGTCGTTGCTCACATTGCCCACAGAGGGCTCTCCCTCCCGGGGAAAACTCAGACCCCAAGAGGCCGTTTCCAGAATGTTCGGTTCTTCCCTCCGATACAGAAGCGCCGTTAGCATAAGCCCCACAACTACCACAGGTATCAAAGCCTTTTGAAACCATTTCATTGCCATCACCTCCCTTTATCCTATGAAATTTTCACAAGAAATATGAAAAACTTTTGTATGTGTCAAGTTTTTTCTCTTGACAAACCACAGATTCTGTAGTACAATAGGCAGGCATTGTAGAAAGGGGCGTTTGGAATTGAAGCAGGATGCGTTTAAAATGTCATTGCTTTTTGATTTCTATGGTAGCCTCTTAACTGAGAAACAGCAGTGCTATTTCGATCTGTACTACAATCAGGATTTCTCCCTTGGGGAGATCGCAGAGCAAGAAGGCATTTCCCGACAGGGCGTACACGATGCTATCAACCGAGCAGAAGGGATCCTGCAGCAAATGGAACAAACCACCGGCTGTGTAGAGCGAATGCAATCCCTTCGGAACACCATGGATGAGATATCCATGGCCGCTCGCGAGCTTCTGCGTCATGAGGACATTCAGGTGCGGCAGAACGCCCAAAAAATTCTGTCCGCCGTTTCTTCCGTAAAGGAGTAAACAATGGCTTTTGAAGGTTTAACCGCAAAATTAAATGCCGCATTCAAAAAACTCCGCGGCAAGGGTCGGTTGTCTGAGTCCGACATCAAGGAGGCCATGCGTGAGATCCGCTTAGCCCTTCTGGAAGCCGACGTCAGCTATAAGGTCGTTAAGGACTTCGTCAAGTCCGTTTCCGAACGCTGTGTCGGTCAGGATGTTATGGAAAGCCTGACACCCGCTCAGATGATCGTTAAGATCGTAAACGAAGAGCTGATCGCCCTTATGGGTAGCGAGAATCAGCGCATTACCATTTCCCCCAAGTCCCCTACCGTTGTTATGCTGGTAGGTCTTCAGGGCGCAGGTAAGACCACCAACGGTGCAAAGCTTGCCGGTATGTTTAAGAAACAAGGCAAACGCCCCCTTCTGGTTGCCTGTGATATCTACCGTCCTGCCGCAATCCATCAGTTAGAAGTCGTAGGCGGGCAATTAGGAATCCCCGTATTCCAGATGGGGCAAGAAAATCCCGTCAAAATCGCCAAGGCCGCTATTCGCCATGCACAACAGCATGGTAATGACATTGTTTTCTTGGATACCGCAGGTCGTCTCCATGTAGATGAAAATCTCATGTCCGAACTGAAGAATATCAAAGCCGAGGTCGAGCCTTCCGAGATCCTCTTGGTAGTTGATGCCATGACCGGTCAGGATGCTGTCAATGCCGCCCAGACCTTTAATGAATGGCTGGATATTACCGGTGTTATGCTCACCAAGTTAGATGGTGATGCTCGTGGCGGTGCCGCCCTGTCTGTAAAGGCTGTTACCGGCAAGCCCGTCAAATTTATCGGCACCGGTGAAAAGCTGGACATGATCGAAGCCTTCCATCCCGATCGTATGGCTTCCCGTATCTTGGGCATGGGCGACGTTCTGTCCCTCATCGAAAAGGCGGAACAGGCTCTGGATCAAAAGAAGGCTGCCGAACTGGAACAGCGACTGCGCGCCAACAAATTCACCTTGGCAGACTTCTATGACCAGCTTCTGCAAATCAAAAAGATGGGTTCCATGCAGGAACTGATGGGCATGATGCCCGGCATGGGTTCCATGAAGAATATGCAGGTAGACGAATCCGCTCTCGGCAGAGTGGAAGCCATCATTCTTTCCATGACCCCCTACGAAAGAGAGAACCCCAATGTTCTCAACTCCTCTCGGAAACGTCGTATCGCTCTGGGTTGCGGTCAAAAGGTAGAGGATGTCAACCGTCTGCTCAAGCAATTTGATCAGATGCAACAACTCATTAAGCAGCTCAACGGCAAAGGCAAGAAAAACAAGCTTCTTGCAAAAATGGGAGGCATGAAGGGCTTCCCCGGTATGTAAAACATACCATTTCATTCATAATCATTAGGCCCAAACCTAAAGATATATTTTTTAATTTATTTTATTTTGGAGGATTTACCCATGGTTAAAATCAGACTGAGAAGAATGGGCGCTAAGAAGGCTCCCTACTACCGCATTATCGTTGCTGATTCCCGTAGCCCCCGTGATGGCCGTTGCATCGA
>JAZSAO010000336.1:0-6637 GCA_045601945.1 Faecousia sp.
GACAGAGTTTTGCAGGTAATGGCCCATGCAGCATCCCAACCGTATCCATGGTCATCCATCAGCAGACGCATAAGTTCGGGAACGCACAGCGCCGGATGGGTATCGTTAATATGAATGGCAACCTTATCTGCAAGATTGTCAAAGGTGTGATATTTCTTAAAGTGTCGCTTCAGTATGCTCTGTAAGGATGCAGATACTAAGAGATACTGCTGCTTCAGACGAAGCCGCTTACCCTGAATGTGGTCATCGGCCGGATAGAGGACCTTAGAAATGGTCTCTGCCATAGCATTCTGCTCCAAAGCACGAACATAATCACCGCGGGAGAAGGCTGCCATATCAAAGCTCTGAGGCAGTTTGGCGCTCCACAGGATCAGACGGTTGACCGCTTCACTATCGTAACCGGAAATAAACATATCGTGAGGCACTGCGGTGACTGCATTGTAGCCAACCTGTGCCACACGGAACCGACCGGTCTCATCTACCCACTCGCGAACCTCGCCGCCAAACTTTACTTCTACTGCATCATCCTGACGGGGGCGGAGCCAAACATCACCCATCTCCAGCCAGTTATCCGGGAATTCCATCTGCCAACCATCCACGATCTTTTGGCGGAAGATGCCGAACTCATAGCGGATGGAGAAGCCGGTAACGGAATGTCCCAGACCGGTAGCTGCGTCCATATAGCAAGATGCCAATCTTCCCAAACCGCCGTTTCCTAAACCCGCATCGGGTTCGAGCTCGTACAAGTCGTCAATATTCACACCATACTTTGCAAGGCCGTCACGGCAAGCCGCTTCCATGCCCAGATTGAACAGATTATTCCGCAGATTGGTACCTACAAGGAATTCCATAGACATATAGTAAACTTCTTTGGTCTGGTTTTCCTTTGTATTTTTATTGAACCGATGGTTTTTCTCTGTCAGAATGTTGCGAACCATTACGCACAGCGCACGATAGATCTGCTTTTCCGCTGCATCCTTGATCTCAACGCCGTAAAGGCCCAGAAGTGTCTGATTGAGTTGTTCCATAATATTGGGGCACGTTTCGCTCACAATGGTTTCCTTGGGATTGCTTTTTTTCATAGGGTCCTCCAAATGTTTTATGCAATTTCAGTCGAACCGAGGGGCCGTGTGTTGGGATCGCCCCTCGGCAGTGCGTTATTGTTTATAACTCCGATCGGTTACTCCGCCAGAAGTTCCCGATACAAACGCAGGTACTCACCTGCAGGAACACGCCAGCTAAAATCTGTTTCCATGTCCCTCTTTGCAAGAGCCTTAAAGCCCTCGCGATCTTCATAATACATTCCTACTGCCCGTTCAATGGCATTGAGGAAATCGTCTCCGTTGTAACTCTGGAAGGTAAAGCCTCTGCCCTCTCCCGTTTCGGGATCATAGGGAGGAACGGTGTCCTTTAGACCGCCGGTAGCTGCAACGACAGGCACTGTGCCGTAGCGCATGGCGATCAACTGGGACAATCCACAAGGTTCCGACTTGGAAGGCATCAGGTATAGGTCTGCACCTGCATATACACGGCTGGCAAGAGCCGGGTCAAATGCCAAGCGAACGGCTACTTTACCGGGATTTTCTTTAGCAAGAACACCCAGCGCATATTCATACTGCTTTTCACCGGTTCCGACGATCACCAGCTGAATGTTCTGTTCTACCAGACGCTGAGAGATATAGCACAGCAGATCGATGCCCTTGTGTCCTGCCAGACGGGTGACCATAGCCAGTATGGGGGCATCGGAGCGGATGTCCAATCCCATTTCCTGCTGAAGAGCCAGTTTGCAGGCCTTCTTTCCTTCCATATCTTTGGAAGAGAAGTGAACCTTCAGCGCAGGATCCGTTTCCGGATCATACACAGTCGTATCAATACCATTGACGATACCGCACAGACGGTTGCTACGGAGAATATCGTCTAACTTATGGGCATAGTAGGGATAGCACAGTTCCTTAGCATAGCTGTTAGAAACGGTAGAAACCATATCTGCAGAGACAATCGCACCCTTCATCATATTTACGGCACCATCAAAAGCCATAACACTACGATAGCTTTCCGGCAAACCTAAGGTGCTGTCGAAGAAGTCATAGCCTGCCCAGCCCTGATATTCTACATTATGGATGGTAAAAACAGTCTTTGCATCAGGGCACCAGTTTTGATACAGAGCCTTGCAATAAACAACTGCCATAGCAGCCTGCCAGTCATGGCAGTGGAGAACATCGGGCTTAAAGTCCAGATAATACAAAGAAGCTAATGCCGCCTTAGAGAAATAGGCAAAGCGTTCGCCGTCGTCAAAGTCGCCGTATACGGTATTGCGACCGCCAAAATAATAGTCGTTGTCAATGAAGTACACCTTCAGCTTTTTCTTACGCGTCTTCAGGCGGAAAATACCTACATAGGATTCTCTCCATGCCAGATCCATGGTGAAATTGCCAACAGGCTCCAATTCGAACTTGGTCCCTTCCTTTAGTTTCTTGTAAAGGGGCAGGAAGAGAACCACTTCATTGCCACGCTCTTTTGCAAGTTCTCCGGGGAGGGCCTGCATCACATCTCCCAAACCGCCGGTTTTAACATAAGGGGCGGCTTCGGAGGCGATCATTGCGATTCTCATAGTTTAACTCCTCTTTTTACAACGTAGGGATGGTTCTTGGTGCCGGTGAACTTTGCACCTGCGGGAACCACCACGTCCTTATCCAAAATAACATAGCGAAGCTTTGCGCCCTCGCCGATGACGGTATCCTGCATGATGATGCTGTCTTCTACCTCTGCATCCTTCCCAAGCTGTACACCACGGAAGAAAATGCAACGCTCAGCCTCGCCTTCCAGCTTACAGCCGTCTGCTACGATACAGTCGTTGATCTCGGCATCCTCACCGTAGTAGGAAGGAACCTCGTCACGAACCTTGGTGTAGATGGTCAGATCGGGGGTGCCGAAGAGGCCGCGACGAACCTCAGGCTTCAGCAGAGCCATAGAGTTTTCAAAGAACTCTTGGGTGCTCTCGTTGTACAGTGCCAACCCGTCAAAATGATAGGTGTTGACGCTGAGTGCTTTCTTATTAAACTGCGGAATCAAGAAATCCCGTTCCAGCCGATAGTGGGCATGGGCGACGGCTTCCTTTACCTGCTTCATGAGATATTCTCTCTTGGTTACGAAAATCCCCATACCTGCCAGATAATTGCTGTCGGGGCAATGGTCACAGACCATTTCTTCTACCTTGCCCTCTCTGTCCTCTCGAATCGCAAGGTCCAGTTGCTTCTCGCCATTACAGACGCCATCCTTAACCACCACGGTAATGTCTGCGCCGGAGGCAACGTGAGCCTCTACGATGGGACGGAAATCCATAGCACAAAGAACACCGCTATCTACCAGAACCACGTACTCTTCCTTAGAAAATTCCAAAAAATCCATAGCAGTATGAATTGCTTCCATCTTACCGCGGTACTGAGCGTTATTGCCGGTAGAGAAGGGAGTCAGATATTCCAGCCCGCCTTCCATAAGTTCCAGATCCCATTCCTGACCGGACCCGATGTGATTCATAAGGGACTGATAATTATTCTTGGTAATAATGCCAATATGACGGATGCCGGAGTTGGTCATATTGGACAGCGAAAAGTCCACCTGACGGTAACGACCGCCGTAAGGCAGGGATGCCATAGTACGCTTATTGGTCAGATCGCCTAAGGAACTGTCATAAATATTGGCAAAAATAATTCCCATAGTAGTCATGATCGTATTCCTCCCTTTGATTAGTAAATTTCACCGGGCTTGACGCATTGATTGACTTCAATGGTCTTGCTCTTTCCGATGACCGCAATGGCCTTTTCCTCTCCCTCGGGGAAGGCGCCACCTATCACTGCATTGGCACAAACACGGCAATCTTCACCAACAATAGCATGACGAACGATCGCACCGCTCTCAATGACAACATTGGGCATAATCACACTATCTTCTACCAAAGCACCTT
Organism: Faecousia sp.; assembly: GCA_045601945.1. Taxonomy (GTDB): domain Bacteria; phylum Bacillota; class Clostridia; order Oscillospirales; family Oscillospiraceae; genus JAZOXB01. The sequence continues at coordinate 3,965 of JAZSAO010000336.1, forward strand.
CTGCAACGGTGCAACCGGTAGAAATAATAGAGTGCTTTACAGTACCGTAAATTTCACAGCCTTCTGCAATAAAGCAGTTGTCGGTCTCTGCCTTCTTAGACATGAAGGTAGAGGGCATAGCATAGTTACGAGCATAGATACGCTTGCCGGGTTCGCCGTAAATATTAAACTCAGGCTCCTCGCCCAGCAGTTCCATATTGGCTTCCCACAGGGAGTTAATGGTTCCTACGTCCTTCCAGTAGCCTTCGAACTCATAGGCGAAGAGACGGTGGCCGGCATTCAGGATGGCAGGGATCACGTTCTTGCCGAAGTCGTTCTCGCTGGTGGGATCTTCTTCATCGGCAATGAGGAACTGTTTCAGGACACTCCACTTAAAAATGTAAATGCCCATAGAAGCATTGGTGCTCTTGGGAACCTTGGGCTTTTCTTCGAACTCATAGATAGATCCATCGGGATTGGTGTTCATGATGCCGAAACGACTGGCTTCCTCAATGGGGACAGTTCGTACAGCAATGGTGCAATCTGCGTTGTTCTTAATGTGATCCTTCAACATAGCGGCATAGTCCATCTTAAAGATGTGGTCGGCGGACAGGATCAGAACATTATCCGGGTCGTATCTTTCAATAAAGGGAATATTCTGATAGATCGGATTTGCAGTACCCTTGTACCACTCAGACTTATTGCTCTTGGCATAGGGAGGCAGGATCTGTACGCCGCCGTGGGAACGGTTCAAATGCCAAGGCTGGCCGTTTCCAATGTACTCGTTCAGTTCCAAAGGCTGATATTGGGTCAGAATACCCACAGTATCGATGCCGGAGTTCACACAGTTAGACAGGGGGAAGTCGATGATCCGGTATTTTCCCCCAAAGGGGACTGCAGGCTTGGCGGTATTCTCCGTCAAAACCATCAGACGGCTACCTTGACCGCCTGCCAGCAGCATGGCTACGCAATGCTTCTTCTGAAAGTTCATGCTCATCTCTCCTTGTGTTGAATTAAGATTTTATAATCAGACCGAAACGTCGGTCAGGTTTCCTAAGGCTTACGAGGGGTCACAATTCTCTTATAATAAGTTGTAGAAAGGGGCGGTACCGTGAATTCGCCGCTGTAGGGCAGATTGTGGAAAGGGATCTTCTCTGCGGTTGCCACAGGAAGTTCCAGCCCGGTGCCTCCGAATTCCTTTGCATCACCGGAAAGAACAGGCTCATACTCTCCCAATCGCGGAAGGCCTAAACGATACTTCTCCCGTGCCACAGGGCAGAAATTGCAAATAGCTATAATCTCACGGCTCCGTCTGTCAATGCGACGGAAAGCAAGCACGGAATTATCGCAATCATCCATGACGATCCACGCAAAACCGCCTTCTTCCGTATCGTTATTCCACAGGCAACTGTCCTTTAGATACAGCCGATTCAAAGCCCGAACATAATCTCGGAATTGTCGATGCCGTTCATATTCCAAGAGTTCCCACTGCAGATCCTGTTGCGGCTCCCACGGATCGAATTGGGCAAACTCGTTCCCCATAAAGCTGAGTTTCTTTCCGGGAAATGCCATCATAAAGCCGTAAAATGCTCTCAGGCCTGCAAATTTATCGTCATAGTCACCGGGCATAATAGAAATCAAGGGCCCATCTTCTCTGGACAGGCTATGGGGCAATGTGAGTACAAAATTTTCCGCATAGGCATATTCCATAGAGGTCGTCAATCGTGTATGACTGCCCTTTCTCCACAGAGGATCCAAGCGAAGATATTCCACCATATCCTGAAGCCACCCCATGTTCCACTTGTACAAGAAGCCCAGACCACCGTCGTAGTCCGGTCTGGAAACCAAGGGGAAAGCCGTATGTTCCTGTGCAATGGTAATGGCATTGCGACGGGTAGAAAAAATCGCACGGTTTGCCTTTCGCAAAAAGGCAATGGCATCTAAGTTCTCTTTACCGCCATAGACATTGGGATGATAATTCTGTCTGTCATAGTTTAAATAGAGCATCGCTGTCACGGAACCGATACGGACACCGTCACAGTGGAATAGATCCATCCAAAAAACGCCATTGGACATAAGGAAGGATTGTACCTGCCCCTTGCTGAAATCGAAGATTCGCCCCTTGCCCTCCGGAAGTTCGTTCATAAGCGCATCCACGGATTCGTAACAACAGCTTCCGTCAAAGTCATAAAGACCTTGTTCTTCCTTAGGGAAGGCATAAGGATTCCACTCAAACAGGACACCGATTCCCTCTTGATGACAACGATCCACAAAAGCCATGAGTTCCTTTGGCTCGCCATAGGCCTGGGTCGGTGCAAAGAAACCCAATGTCAGCTTTCCGCTTATACGCGAAGGCTCCATAACAGACATCAGTTCCACATGGGTGTAACCCATATCTTTTAAGTAGGGGATCAGTTCTTTTTCCAGTTCTGTATAACACAGGCAGGTGCCATCAGGATTCCGTTTCCATGAGCCGGGGTGACACTGGTAAATATTCATGGACGAATCCAGCAGCTTCCGTTTTCCTTGCTGACGGCGGTAGGCTTCATCTTGCCATTGGTAACCTTCTAAACAAGTCACTCTCCCGGAATTTTCCGGTGCAGCACAAATAGCAAAGGCAAAGGGGTCTGTTTTATAACGGCATACCCCATCCGATCCAAGGATATAATATTTGTAGGCATCGCCTTCTTTGGG
>JAZSAO010000337.1:0-1836 GCA_045601945.1 Faecousia sp.
CTGGCACTCTCTCGTCCCCAGGAAGATGTCCCTCCGACCACCTTTGCGGATCATCTTCAATGCTATTTGATGATGTTTGTTCTCATTGCGATCCGCTTTCAGTTCCGGACGATTCTCATTCCATTCAAAATGAGCTCGTACCTGATAGCGACAGTCCTTCAAATAAGTGTAGTAGGCTAAATCATTTCCCCCGCTATACTTAATTGGGCGAATTCCCTTCACCTCCATTTGAATAGGATTCATGACTCGAACCTCATCAATAATCCAGACAAATGTAGGCTTCCAATATACCGAGGACAAGATCCCTTTCAGAGCCTCATAGGTGGGGATCTGATAGCTACACTTCTCTCCACCCATTCGCATGACCGGATCGGAAAACAGTCCGTACGCTCCGGTTACTTGAAATTCCACAATGTTTTTATACCGTGTATTCCCCATATCACACCTCCATAAATTCTAATTTTTCCGCTTCCATGGTAAGTCCCAAGTCTTCGCTGTAATGAACCGGCTGCAGGATGGTAATGCCGCAATACTCTACCATACCGTCCGCCAATTTTTTCTTTTGATAATCATAAATGCCGATAGTATAAGCCTTTGCTCTGCAGACCCATTTATGTAAGTACGCAACGGTTGGAGATTTTTGGGAAAGCAATTCCCGGATCAGTACAGCCGCTTCACCATAAGGAACTACTACATCCCAAGTTTCCTGATCAAATACCCGGAACAGCTTTCCCGCTGTAGCAAATGCTTGATTGAGATAAAATTTGCCCAAAAGATTCCCGGATAGATATTTCTCATTCTTAGACAGAAGATCCAGCAGGAACAGGTCCTTCGGTTTTATGAAATAATCCCGATATCCTACAGGCATGCTTCGAAAGCGATTCTCGTAATAGCAATCTATAGCTGACTGAGAACTAAGATCTGCTTGGAACCTTTCCGGACAGTTTCGAAAAGCACATAGCAGGCTTTCGGTTGCCTTTTTTCCTTCATGGATCTCCCGAAGCCGTGTCAGGTTCTCCCCTTGGCAATTGACCACATAAACCGGCTGAGGTTCCGAGCTTTCTCCGTTTCTGTTACAGCGTCCCGCCGCCTGTATCACACTGTCCATTCCTGCAGATAATCGGATCACCTGTTGGAAGGATACATCCACACCGGCCTCTATCACTTGTGTTGATACGCAGATACACCGCCGCCCCTCATGCAATGCCTTAAACAGCTTCTCTATACAGTCTCGTCTATGCTGCGTACACATAGATGCCGAAAGATGCAGGCACACCTCTGCTGAGTCTCGGAGCTCTCGGAATAAATACGCCGCTTCATCCCTTTTATTGCAAACAACCAGCAGACTGTTTGCCGTCTCCATTACATTTCTTGCAAAATCAGCAATCTCTTCTAAAGTCTTTCCTCCTGCATCACAGATCCTTGTCCGGCGGAAAGGCTCCCACAGTAACGGATCATATGGCACTATGTCTCCACTGACCCGTAAAGCATGATCCGTTTTAGCAAGGGAAGGCTGGGTTGCAGAACACAAAATCACAGTCGCACCGCAGATCTCCGCAAGGAAATTCACAGTTAACTCAAACATGGAAAGCATATGATTGGGAACCGTCTGCACCTCGTCAATAACAATAATACTGTTACACAGTGCGTGGAATCTCCGAACAGCAGTTGTCTTTCCCAAGAACATGGTATTCAGCAGCTGCACCAAGGTCGTGATGATCACAGGGCTGTCCCAGTTCTCCGTTGCAAGCTCCAGAAGATCCAGATCCTCGCCGTCCTTCGGTCGGATCACATTAGAGTGATGCTCTAAAATAATACTGTCATCCTCCAAAAAAT
>JAZSAO010000338.1:0-5143 GCA_045601945.1 Faecousia sp.
CATGCCGTATTTAACGGAGCGATCATTAGCAATGCCGCATTTGTAGATTGTGATTTATCAGAAGCGGATCTAAATTTTGCATCTGCACACGGTGCAAAGTTCATCAATTGCGATATGGAACACTTCTACGGTGATGAAGCAGACTTCTCGTATGCGCAGTTTACAAACTGTGATATGCGACATGCCCTTACAACGCATGCAAATTATACTGGTGCGGATTTCAATCAGTGCAATGTGGAGCGAATGCTATTGCAAGGCTGTTGCCTGGCAAGGGTAAATTGGAACGGCACAGATGAAACCGTGGCAAGTAGACAAGGCGCAGTTTATACCGTGGAGGAATACAACGGTGAACAACTGCCCAATGAAATCAAAATGGAATAAGGAGTGAAATATCGTGAACACAGCGAAGCAAATTAAAGACTTTAACGAGGCCAACAGACCGTTCTATATTGTTGATCACGAAAACGGTCAATATAGTCTCTGCCTTGCTTTCTCTTTCCTCCATGGCGATCTCAGCGACTATGGACAGGAAGCGTTCAATTCATATGCAAGAGAGATTGGCGAACCCGTTCAAGACGAGCGTGGCTTCTATACCCACGGCAATGGTTATGAGTGGGAAGCAGCATTTCGTAAGGCATTTGAAAATGATCCCAACATCATTCAGATCAAATATGACTGCGAAGCCGGTGGTTTCTTTTGCTATAGCAATAACCTTTCCGTCCTTGCTGATTTCGGCAGTAGATTCAAGACCTTGGTTGATGATACCGAAGAATTTACCAAGGTAGTATCTGAAGGAATCAAAGCGGATGATCAGCGCCAAAAGGAATTTGATGAAATCAGAAATAAGGTAAAAGGTCGACTCATCACTCATGCGGAGTCCCACTTTAATATCCGCACAGTCCATGGTGATATTCATCTCACCCCTGGCGATATCAAAGACATTATGGAAGGAAGCGTAGAGAGAATTCGAATTGGCGATACAACAATGCCGATCAACGAATTTCTGATGCAAGAAGCCTACCGTATACAGCCGGACATTTTCAATCCGAATACCTATCAACTCATTACCGATGAAGCATTAGAGCTACAGGAGCAGCAGTCCAATAGTGGCGATCCTGTAATGCAAGGTATGCAATCAATGTAAAATGAAGGAGTGACTTCCCAATGAAGTATGTAGCATGCTGTTCGTTTGGGAAGGACTCCCTAGCGACTGTAATACTTGCCAAACGGCACAACGAACCTTTGGATGCTGTGGTATATGCCAGGGTAATGTATGATAAAAATCGAAGCGCAGAGTTACCCGAGCATGAAGACTTTATTGTCAATACCGCAATTCCAAAACTCAAGTCATGGGGTATCGAAACTATTGTGGTGGACTCTCCCAAAACATTCCTCGACTGCTTTTATCGAGTAAGAAGCCGCGGTGAAAATGTTGGTAAAATTGTTGGCTTCCCAATTCCAAATAGATGTGAGGTGCAGCGAGATTGCAAACTTCCGTCTTTCAAATTGGTGGATGGAATGTTCGATCCCAATAACACGACATGGTATGTAGGAATTGCCATTGATGAGCAGAAGCGATTGGCTCGTCTCGAGGGGACATCTAAAGTATCCCTTCTTGCAAAATATGGTTACACAGAGGAAATGGCTGCCGCGCTTTGCAAAGAGGAAGGTCTGTATTCACCGATCTACTCTTACACAAAGCGCGGTGGCTGTTTCTTTTGTCCGAATGCTTCTGAAAGCGAACTCTATCATCTGTTCATCAATCACCCGGACATATGGAATGACCTTATGACATTAGAGAAAGTCGGAAATCGTGCAACCGACAGACAAGGGCGCGCAAAGTTTAATCGTGATGAAACTCTCACGGAGATAGATGCGCGGTTCAAAAATAAAGCAAAGGAGTGATGACCTATGAAAAAGACATCCATTACGATTTCCTTTGATGAGGAAAAACTCTCTGCCCTCAAAATGTATTTGGATCAGAAGAACATGAAGGTGGAAACGGAACTCGAAAAAGCCCTCGACATTCTGTATTCCAAAAATGTACCTGCCGGAGTTCGGGATTTCATTGATATGAAATCAGGCAGCGTAAGCACAGCAGCTCCCAGGCCACGAAAACAGAAACCTTCTGTTTCTTCTGCTGTCGGCGCTACTGCGCCGGAGGTGCGTGAAAACGACTCCAATAACGAGAATTAAAATGACCGTCCCAACGGTAATGGCAGGCCCCGTTGCCGTTGGGACTCCTTATGATCGGGGCGAAGGTTAGGGCGATTTGAAGCCCTGTTTCGCCCCGTGTGCCTCGGTAACACCAAAGCCCGAGAAAGGATACCTATGGGAGCAACGAGGGCAAGGAAAGCCCCTTGTGCAAGGTGCAGAGGACGGAGAAAATCGGCGGCTTTTGCCGTCCGATTTTACTTGCAGGAATAAGTGTCGGGGTCGCAAGGCTTCCCCGACACGGTTCACATCGGACGGCAATGCCGACCGTTCAAGGGTTTTCGCACCTTTGCACATCGGGGTCGTAAAAACGCCTTTTTCAAACCTTCGGGGTCGGTGATCCGAATAAGCCCCATGGTGCAAGAGATTTTATAGGCGTTATCGGCTTAAAAAGGAGGTTGCGCATAAAATGTATGCGCAACCTCAAATGCTGAGAAAGCCTTATTTTTTGCGGATTTTTCAACGGAAGGAGATGACGAAAAATGGACGAAACAAAGAAGAAATTTGCTCTATGGGCGTACCCATCTACTATGGAAAAGGTGGAACGACTGTATCAATTGGATAACTGTCGGAGCAGATCAGAGTTCATTGAGAAAGCAGTTTTATTTTACGCTGGGTATGTATGCGCAGAGGACTGCCGTGAGTATTTTCCCGAGGCCATTGTCAGTACGATCCAAGGATCGCTCGACTCATTTGAAAACAGAATGGCATCGTTACTATTCAAGTATGCGGTGGAACTTGCGATGATGATGCATGTATCGGCAGCGAACTTCCGTGTTGATGAAGATACGCTCTCCCGGCTTCGTGGAAAGTGCGTGAACGAAGTCAAAAGAGTAAACGGTCAGATTTCCTTTGACGATGCGGTACGCTATCAGAAAGGTAAATAACAATGGCAAGATTTATTTTGAAGTGGCGTTATATAAAATCAGGATCGCCTAAACACGGAGAGAACCTGGTGAAATATATTGCTACTCGGGAAGGTGTTGAGAAGTGCGATGAATCCTGGAAACATCAACCTGCTACAAAGGAACAACAGCGACTGATCAAGGAACTTATAAATGACTTCCCGGACTCAGCGCAAAGTTTTGAGTACCAGGATTACATTGCAGCTCAAACCAAAAGCACAGCATCTGAATTTATCAGCAGAACAATTGAGGACAATGTGGATCTCATCGGCAAGAAAGAAAACTATGTTGGGTACATTGCAATGCGCCCGAGAGTTGAAAAGCAAGGCACTCACGGATTGTTTACGCAGAGCGATCAAGAGATTGATCTTCCCACCGTCTCCAAAGAGGTTGCCAAACATGAAGGCGCGGTATGGACAACTATCATGTCGCTACGCAGAGAAGATGCCGAGAAACTTGGTTACGATAACGCAAAGGCATGGAGAGATCTGCTCCGTGGTCAGGCGAACAAGCTTGCAAAAGCAATGGGAATTCCTCTTGGTGATCTGAGATGGTATGCTGCCTTTCATAATGAAGGTAACCATCCCCATATTCATCTTGTCTCATACTCCGCAGGGAAAGAACCGTATATGACCGAGCAAGCGTTACAAACTTTCAAGTCAGACTTTGCTCGGGAGATATTCAAAAATGATTTGTATCATACCTATCAGGATATGACTGCCCATCGAGATGAGCTTCGCAGAACCGGTAGAGATAAGATTGCGGAAATCGTTAAACAGATCAATAACAGCGCATATGAAAACGAAACTGTTGTATTGATGCTGAAGGAATTGTCTGCATCCCTCGAAAATTATAAAGGCAAGATGGTCTATGGATATATGCCAAAGACAGCAAAAAATCTGATCAACGGCATCATCGATGAACTTGCCAAGGATGAAAGAATCGCAGAACTATATAACCTGTGGTACGAACAGAAAGAAAATGTAATCCGCACCTATCAGGACAAGATGCCACAACGCATACCTCTCTCTGCCAATAAGGAGTTCACTACCATTAAGAATGCCGTTATTCAGGAAGCACTTAATATCATGCACAATAGAATTACCTTCGAGGATGATACTCAAGAAGAAACAGAAGCGCCCGAGGAAGAAACAATACCGGAAGACGACTACAGTCAGAAACGGAATCCGTGGACTGATCCCAACGATATGCATTGTCAGTATATCAGAGGCCGTGAGTTTCTGAATGTTGAGTCTGAGGCCTTCGATCCCGAGGAAGGAGTCCGTTGGTTGACCCTGTCCGCTATGCAGGGATTTGATGTTGCAATGTACCGGCTCGGGAAAGTTTACTTACAAGGTGAGTTGATCGAAAAGAATATAGGCGAAGCTCTGCGGTGGTTGTGGGAAGCAGATGCGAAGGATAATCCATATGCACAATATCTGCTTGGCAAACTTTATCTCAAGGGCGAAGATGTTACGGCCGACTATGCGACTGCACAAAGAATGTTCGAAAAGTCTGTCCGTCAAGGGAACGCCTATGCCATGTACTCTCTCGCAAAGATGCATCTTCAAGGCATAGCGCGGCACAGCGATATACGCTATGCGGTTCATTTGTTGATGGAAGCTGCAGAAAGAGGAAACCAATGGGCAGAATATCAACTCGGAAAAATGTATCTGTACGGCCAGGGAGTCGATAAAAACTATGAGATGGCGGTGCGGTTCTTGACCTCGGCAGCAAGCAAAGGAAATGAATATGCACAGCATCTACTTGATAACTACAGACCATATACACACAGCAGCTCGGCGACTGTGTTGGCATCGATGCGACTATTGGCGCGACTCTCACAGATCATCCGTGACGATGCTGAGAAAAGAGATAATAACAGCCGAGCAATTGACCGCAAGCTCATGCGGAAGATCGAGCAGAAGAAACAAGCACAAGGTCAGAAAATGGGCTAATAATTATGGAAAGGAGTCCCTATGTCTACTTATGTTCATTACACCCAAGAACAAAAGGATCGTGCA
>JAZSAO010000339.1:0-3857 GCA_045601945.1 Faecousia sp.
TCGCCCTCGTCCTCTTCTTCTGTCTCTTCCGGGAAGTGTTGAACGCACCAATCCAGCAGATCACCTGTTCCATGACCGTGGACTGCGGATACCTCAATGGGATCACCAAGCCCCAGTGCATAAAACTCGTAAATATCGGGGTTGATGGTACCGATAGAGTCGCATTTATTCACTGCGAGGCAAACAGGCTTCTTGCTCCGCAGGAGCATGGTGGAAACATCCTGATCCGCTGCAGTAACACCGGTCTTAATATCCGTGACCATGATGATCACATCAGCGGTCTCAATGGCGATTTCTGCCTGTCTACGCATAAACTTTAACATTTCGCTATCGGTATTGGGCTCGATGCCGCCGGTATCTACGATCTCAAATTCCCGACCGTTCCAGTCGCAATCACCGTAAATGCGGTCACGGGTAACACCGGGGGTATCCTCTACGATGGCCGTTCTCTGACCGGTCAGTTTATTAAATAACATAGATTTGCCAACGTTGGGTCTACCAACTATAGCTACCAAAGGTTTTGCCATACAAATCTCTCCTTCCTGATTCTCGCTCTAATCATACGATTTCCGATAAAACAGGTAACCCTATTATTAGAAATGCGTACAAAACATATATTCCATGCCTATTATGGCACAAATAGCCGAATTTTTCAATGATTATTTTACAGCTTCTCACTTTCCATGATCACTCTCTGGGGAACCATGCCGCATTTTTCATAAAATCTGATGGCAGATGTGTTAAAGGACCATACATTCAATTCCACATTCACACATTCCGTCTCAAGGGCAAGATTTCGCACATATTCATACAATGCCGTACCAACGCCCTTGCCTCTGCAAAGTTCATCTACACACAGATCGTCAATATACATGACCTTTCTATCCAACAGTGTAGGGTGATCTTTCAATTGCTTATACATACAGATAGCGTAACCCAACACCTGACCATTCTCAAAGGCTACGATGACAGGCTTGTCAGGATCGCAAATAAGCAGTTCTACTTCTGCGTAGTCAAATTTCGTCCCTAAACGAAAAAGATCCGGTCTTCCCTCATGGTGCAATCTACTGATCTGCGCAAGCAGTTCCAGTATTCCGGGAATATCATTTTTACAAGCGTATCTGATCTCCATATTTACACCTCTTATATGCGAAAAGAGGAAGGTATCCATACCCTTCCTCTTTTCTTGACTCTGTAAATTACTTTTCCTCAGCAACAGGAAGAACTTCGCGTCCGTTGTAGGTACCGCACTTCTTACAAGCTCTGTGGGGCAGGCGAGCTTCTCCGCACTTGGGGCATGCTACGATGCCGGGGATGGAGAGCTTCCAGTGAGAGCTACGTCTCTTATCCCGTCTTGCCTTGGAAACTTTACACTTGGGAACAGCCATGAATGACACCTCCTTGGTCAGAATAAATAGTGATTATCCTTTCATATCCTTCAACAGCTGCCCAAGGACAGCCAGGCGGGGATCGGATTCCGGACGACAGTCGCAAGCACCGTCGTTCAGATTCCTACCACAGCGGAAGCACAGACCTTTGCAGTCCGGCTTACACAGCAGCTTGGAATCCATATTCAGTACGAATGCCGTTGTTAGAATGTCGTCAAGATCAGCATGATCGTTCTCGAGCAGGAAGGTCCACTCGTCTGCCTCGTCTTCATTCTCCAACTCACGGGTGAGCACCGCTTCTACATTATAGGAAACCTCACGGTCAAAATCGGTTGCACAACGATCACAGGTCCCGTGCAGCGTAGTGCGGATCTCCGCGGTCAGAACCAAGACACCTGCCACATTGCGGACAGATCCCACAGCCTGCACCGGTTCAGATACGGGATAGCTACTTCCAAATTTTAAGTCGCTCAGATCCAAGCTTGTCTCAAAGGGCAAAACACTGTCCGGCGTCCGAATGATGTTGGAAAGACCTAATAGCATTGCAATCTCCTACTCCATAGTCGTACGCCCTATATTATAAATCATAGATACTATTTTGTCAAATGTTTTTTTCCTGTTTTATGGATTATTTTATATATTTTTAATTGTTTCTACCCTTTCTTATCTACTCTCTTTTCCATAGATCACTGCGCCTGCAAAGGTGGTCAAAGGCACCGCCAAAATGACACCCATGGCACTTGCTACAGAGCTAACGACCTCAATGGCTACAAAAGAAGAGGAAATAAATTGGTTCCAACTGAGATTCATAGAATAGATATAAAGAATCAGCATCAAACTGCTACCCAAAATCGCAAGGATCAGGGTATTGGTCATGGTTCCAACCATATCCCTGCCGATATTCATACCGGAGCGCCACAATTCTTTCCCGGTCAGATTGGGATCTACATTTTTCAGTTCTCGGAGAGCGGAAGAGATGGACATCGCCACATCCATAACCGCACCCAGAGAAGAAATGATCACACCGGCTACAATGAGTCCCCGGATCCGGTAGGGAGTTCCCGTCACCCGCTCATTGTACAGAGCATCGGCATATTCGCCTTGGTAGCCATTGATCTGCAGCAATTTCTGAGCAAGGATGCCGAAAAGCATTGCCAGTGCCATACCGGCAATGGTTCCCAAACAAGCGCACAAAACTTTCCGACTACACCCTCCCAGCAGGATAAAACAAGCCACGCATACTGTTGCACACATTAGGAACGCTGTAGAAATGGGAGGCCAGCCCTTCCCCAGTAGAGGCAGATACACACAAAGCAATACAAAGATCGTCAGCACCAATCCCAGAATGGACTTCATACCGGTCCTTCCTCCAACCAGTACAGTAACCGCCACAAACAGTGCAAGGATCAAATACACCATACCTGCACGATTGGGCGTGTAGACCGTTGTCATAGTAGTTCCGTCAGAGTAAGTACTGATATGGACAACGACCTTCTGTCCCACTTCCACAGGGCCATAGTCTGTAAGAATACCAACTGCATTGTCGACCAAAAAGGTTTGTCCGGCATACTTGCCACTGGTTATTTCTGCCAGAAGCTTCTGCTCTCCGCGCCAGGCATTTTCCGCAGTTTCATCCAATTCACTGCTGTCTGTAAGGATCTGCGTAACGATAGCCGTCTCATATGCGGAGGCATCATCTTGTTCATAGAAGACTTCTTCCTGTTCTCTGGTATAGAAAAAAAGTCCTGCAAACAATCCCAGCAGAACTGCCATAGCTATAATAGATATCCATGTAGTTTTCTTTTTCAAGGTCTGAAGCATATGACGACCTCCTTTATTACATTTCCATGGTCTGTGTCATTATACCATATACCATGCCGAATTACAACTGTTTTTGCAGTCTCAAGGCCCTCTGAAAAATGAGAGAGATCACAGGCTGTATGATCACCCCCCCGAGTTTGCCACTTGGCGAAAAATTGACCTTGTTAAAATCGAACAAATCCCCAACGAACGGTAAAATATTTTAAAATTTTAAGAAAAAAATCAAATTTTCTCTTGACTTTTTGCGCTTTTGTGGTATGCCTATAGCCATAGGCGTATCGTTATATTTTACACGTTATATATAAAAATAAAAAAGCACTTGACTTTATGGTTTTTCTGTTGCATAGTATAGGGTAGAGCCTTTTATCGGAGGAGAAATATGAAAGAATTTACTATTGGGGCAAATGATGCAGGCCAGCGTTTGGATCGGTTTCTTGCCAAATCCGTTCCCCTGCTCCCTGCCTCCCTTGCGCAAAAATATATCCGCCTGAAGCGGATCAAACGAAACAACGCCCGTGCCAATCGTGACGATCGTTTAGTGCAGGGCGACACCCTGCAACTGTATATTAACGACGAGTTTTTCGACACTCCGCGAGAAGATAACGCCTACTTAACCGTAGCCACCCCGAAGCTGAATATTGTCTACGA